>JAQSWN010000432.1 GCA_029266615.1 Polyangiaceae bacterium | reverse complement strand
CACGCATCACGCGACCGCGTCGAGCGGCAGTCAGTGCGTGAGCTGCCACATGCCGAAAACGACGTACGCGCTGCTCAAGAGCATTCGTTCGCATCGCATCACGTCGCCGACGGCGCAAAGCATTGCCTCGCTCGGTGCGGACGAAGCGCAGAACGGCGGGGCTCCCCCAACGAAAGTCGCGAACGACGCTCCGAACGCGTGCAATCTCTGTCACCTCGGCGAAAGCCGGGCTTGGGCGCAAGAAATGGTCACTGAGTTTTGGGGGACCGCGGAACAGAAAGCCGAGTCCGCACGCCGTGCGCTCGAGGCCGCCAATGCGCAGGCTCGGACCCAGCCTCTGCCCGCATCCATCGAGTGGCTCCTCGGCGGCAACGCCGCGCAGCGCGTGCTGCTCGCCGACACCTTTGCGAATGAAGGCGCGCCGGGCAGTCCGAGCCGCGAAGAGAGGCTCGCCCTGCTCGCTCGGCTCGAGCACGATCCGTACGCCGCGGTGCGCTTCGTGGCGGCGCGTTCGCGGAAACAGGTCGCGGCGAGCGCTCCGTCGAATCGCCCTGCCAGCGCCGCCCTCGACCCCGCGCTCCTCGACGCGCTCACTGCCGCAAGGAACGACGAGCCCATCACGATCAGCGAATGAGCCATGGCCCGCATCGATCGCGCCCGACAACGCTCTGCTGAGGTAATCTCCCGACCATGAGCGCCCCCGCCCCCCTCGCTCAACCGGCGCTTGCCCGACCGGCGCTTGTCCGACTGGCGCGTCGCCACGTCGCGCTCGGGCTCTGGGCGCTCTTGCTCTTCATCACGCTCGGCGCGGCGCTCGAGGGGCTGCACGCCTTCAAGGCCGACGCCTATCTGAACGCAGAAAACGAAGCGCGGCGCCTCATGTGGCGGCTCGCGCATGCGCACGGCACCCTGCTTTCGCTGCTCCACATCGTGTTCGGCATGCTCGCGGGGGGCGGCTACTTCAAGGGCTCGTCGCTGCTGCGCCTTTCGAGCGGCGCGCTCTCGGCTGCGCTCTTGCTCCTGCCCTGTGGGTTCTTCCTGGGCGGCGTCGTCCTACGCGGCGGCGACCCGGGGCCGCTCGTGCTCTTGGTGCCGCCGGGCGCAGTGTGCCTCTTCGCCGGTGTGCTGCTCGCGGCGCTGTCGCTCGATGGCGGTCGCGATAGTGATTCAGCGCAGGGCTGATCGGTCGCGCTCAGTAGCGTTTCGTTAGGGGTTCAACAGAAGGCGCGAAGGGGGACGAAGTCCGCCTGCACGGGAGCTTGATGCTCTGCGTTGGCCGCAGCCTTTTCGTGCTCTCCAACGTGAGGAGTGAGTGGCTTCGCTGCCGAAGGAAGGGCACCTGCGGCGCAGCGGAGCGCATTGGCGCATCATGGAAGCGCTGTCTTTCAGTTGAACCGGGCGCCGCTCAAACGGCTGGATCGGGTGAACCTGCAGCGGCGGTGGAAAATCGCAGCGAGACTGCGGTTTTGTGGGGTGGAGTAGCCCACCGCGCCAACGAGAATGATTGGAAAGGGTCATTACCAACGCCCCAGTTTTAGGTACCTTCGCCGGGTCTAAACGGAGCGTCTGGCTCTCCAGGCCGCTTCCATCTTCCTCAACGACCTATCCCCTACGGGGCACATTCCGCCGCCGGCGCGCGGCCAAAAGAGGTTTCTCATGCGTTTTGCAAAGCAGGGTGCACTCATCGTTCTGGCCAGCGTGGCGGCTTTCGCGTGTGCGGCTGAGTCGAGCGACGACAACGGCGGCGGCTCCGCCACGGGCGGCGTTGCGGGCACGGGCGCGGTCGCTGGCACCGGCGCTGTCGCCGGCACCGGCGCTGTTGCTGGCACGGGCGCGGTTGCTGGTACGGGCGCTGTCGCCGGTACGGGCGCTGTCGCCGGTACGGGTGGTTCCACCGGCTCGGATCCGACGGCCCACGCGGTTACGCCTTGCACGCCCGGCACCTCCGGCTCGGACCTCAACCTCGTCGACGACTTCGAAGACGGCAACGGCGACATCGTGGCGGTCGACGGGCGCTCCGGTGGTTGGGGCATCGGCTACAAGGAGAAGCCCTACGCCGCCCTGACTCCGGAATCCGATGGCACCACCTGCGCCGCGCGCATCGTGCACTCGGGCGGCACCGCGTGGGCCGACCTCTCGGTTCCGTTCGGCGCCGATATCGACCTCAGCAGCAAGACCGGTATCAAGTTCAAGGTCAAGTCGACGACCAGCGCCCAGGCCCGTCTGAACCTGCTCGAGACGGGGACCGACGGCAAGTCGCGCAATGCGGCGAACTTCGCCGTCACGTCGTCGTGGACCGAAGTCTCGCTGCCCTTTGACGCGGCCACCTTCAAGGAGCAGTGGGCTGACAGTGATCCCGGCATGCCGGCGGTTGACTTCAGCAAGATCAAGGGCCTGGCGTTCGCGGCCATCGAAGAGACGGCTCCGAGCTCGCTCAAGGCCTTCGACATCTGGATCGACGACGTCCAGTTCTACTGAGTCGCTTTCCTAGCCGAATCCGAGTTGCGGCCGAGACCAGAAGGTCTCGGCCGCTCTCCTTTGGTCCGCGATGTTGACAACGTAAGTTATCTCTCGAGGTTTGGGGTTACCATGAAGATTCATCTACTACGTGGCGCGCTCGTCTGTGCACCGCTCTGCGTACTCGCCTG
>JAQSWN010000255.1 GCA_029266615.1 Polyangiaceae bacterium | reverse complement strand
GGGCTTCGCCCCAGACCCCGCGTCCGCTTCGCGTCCGCCCTAGTGCAGCGCCGGCCAAGAATTGTCTCTATCGCACATGCGCTGCACTAGCGCACCTGTACGGTCGGGATCGCGGCGCGAAAATCTGCGTGCACGCTGCGCGACGCGCTCGCCGAAAGCTCGACTCGCGCCGCCACGGGCTCGCCGAAAGTCGGGGAGCGGAACGTCACCGCGTACGCGCCGGGCGGCAGCGAAAGTCCCCGCACCGGCGTGCTGAGGGTCTGCGATACCTTGCCGCCGACGATGGTGACGACCGCGGGCGGGTCCGCCGTGAGTCGAAGCTGCGCGCTCGCCGAGCTCGCGCTCTGAGCCGCTTTGCCGACGCCCTTGGGGGCGGTGGTGGAAGAAGGGCTGGGAGGCGCCGCCACTGCGGCGACGACGCTGAGCGACAACGCCGGGCTCGGCGCCTCAGCGCTCGGCGCGGGTGCGGCCGCCACCGGTACCGCGCGGAGCGGCTTCGCCTCGCGCTGGCTCGCGAGCACGACCGCGAGTAGCGCGGCCGCGCTCCCTCCCGCGATCAGCCACGGTAGCGGCCTCCGCGCGGCCGGCGCGAAGCTGCGCGGCAAGGCGCGGGTCGCAGGCTCTGGGGTGTCCACGACTGCGGGAAGGGGGCTCTTCGGCGCGTTGGGCTCAGGGGGGCCGTCGCTCCCGGCCGTGGGCGGCACGCTCGCGAGCTTGCGCGTCCACTCCACGAGGTCGTCGCGCGCCGCGAAGGTGCGGGTATTGGGCGCCGGCGGGGTCTGCCCGTGCATCACCGGCGTGACGGGCGTGTGGGGCGGGGGACGGCTGGAGAACAAGGCGCGCGGTGATGCGGCCGGTGTGAGCGGTCCGCTCGCCTCGCTCGGCGCCCACGGCGCGGAGCTGCGGCTGCGAAGGCGCACCCGCTGCACCCGCGCACCGAGACGCCGACCGACGTCCCCGCTGTCGAATTGCCGAGAAAAGTCCCGCAACTTGCGCGCCAGGGACTCGGCGTCGGCAGGCCGATCTTCCGGGCGCAGCGCGACCGTGCGCGCCAGGAGCTCCGCGATTGGCTCGAGCTCCGGGTGCTCCGCCGAGAGCGACGGCGGCGCTTCGTGCAGCGCGTCCGCGCTCGCTTCGAAGGAGTGACGCCGGAACGGGGGCCGCCCCGTCCACGCCTCGATCAAGAGCGCGCCGACCGCGAACACGTCCGTCGCGGGTGTGAGCCGCTCGCCGCGAATCTGCTCGAGGGGCATGTGCCCGGGCGAGCCGAACACCTCCACGCGTCGCGCGTCGTCCCCCGCGGTGACGGGCGCGGCAATGCCGAAGTCGATCAGCCGGACCGCGCCTTCCTCGTCCAGCAAGACGTTGCGAGGCGTCACGTCCCGGTGGACGATGTTGCCGCGGCGGTGCGCGTAGTCCAGAGCGCGGCAGATCTCGATGCCGAGGTAGGCGCCCTCGGCGGCGTCCAGCGGCCCCGTGTCCATCAACACTTCCGTGAGCGTGAGCCCTTCGCAGAGCTCCATCGCGATGTAGTAAACGCCCTGCTCTACCCCCAGCTCGTACACGGGAACGATGTTGGGGTGGCTCAGCTCCACCGCGATTTTGGCCTCTTCCACGAACCGCCGCACGAACGCTTCGTCCAGCGCCAGCTCGGGCCGGATCTGCTTGACCACGAGGCGCTTCTCGAACCCGACCGCGCCGCGTAAAGTGGCCAGGTAGACGCGCGCCATGCCGCCCGAGGCCAGCTCGCGCTCCAGCACGTACTTACCGAAGATCTGAGGGAACATCAGCGCGTTCGGTCGACTTCAGCGTAGCCTACCACTGGCAGGAGCGCTGTGCCTTTCGGGGTGCGGCGAAGGCGACGGCGCGCTCGTGCTGCGCGTTCGCGTGTTCAGCCTGCCCGGCGGCGAGCTGCCGGCCGACGCCGCGCGCGCGTCTATCGAGTTGTCCGCGCTCGGCGACTTCGAGCCGAGCAACGACTCGGCGGAGGTACTACCTGCGGATCGCGCCGGCGCTGCGCTGCGCTTTCCGGCCGAAACCCAAGCCGTACAGGCGCGCCTCCCCGCCGACGGAGTGACTTACGCAGGCTATGGCGAACGCCGCGGCGACTCCGCGGTGGACCTCCTTTTGTGGCCCGAACGCGAGACGGCGATCTTGGCGAGCTCCGGCTACCCCGGGCGCGGAGGCGGACAGGCGCTCGGCTTCGGCGCCGCGTCCGCGACGTTGCTCATGGCAGGCGGCAACGACGCCCTGGAGACCGACGTGATTGTCGGCACTCTGCGCCTGAGCGCGACGACGGGGGTCGTGGAGAGGGGAGGAGTCGGCTCCGGGGGCTTGGCTCAGCCTCGCGCCTTCGCGACCGTGACGCCGTTTGGCGAAGGCTTCTTGGTGGCCGGCGGTCAGAAACCGCTGCAGGGCGTGCCAGAAGCGGAGCTGGACCTGCACGCGACCGCGGAGATCGTAGGCGCTCCGGGCCGGCTTTTGCCGCTCCAATCCGCCCGCACCCATCACGCGGCCCTCGCGTTGGCGGACGGGCGCACCCTGCTCGTCGGCGGGCGGGCGAAGGTGGGCAACGTGAGCATCGCGCAGTACCAACTGGAAATCGTCGACCCGGTGGAGCTACGGGCCAGCGTTGGAGACGCCATCGCGCCGCGCATCGATCCGATCGTGCTGTCGCTCAGCGACGGCCGGATCTTCGTCGGGGGCGGCACGCTGCTGGACGGGTCGCTCAGCGCGCCGGTCGGAGAGTGGCTGAACGCGGAAGCTCGCCGCGACTCGACGCGGCTCGACGCACAGGTGCCACCGCGCTTCGAGCGCGCCTTCGTAGCGACGCTCGGAGGCGGCGTGCTGGCGGTCGGCGGCTGCGAAGATCGCCCACCGGCGTCGCAGGCGGACGCCGCCGCGTGCGACGTGTGCCAATCCGGTTGCCCCCCCCTCGACGGCTGGGACGCCTGGTGGATCGACGCCGACGGCGGGGCGAGCTCCGTGTCGCTGCGCGGCATCTCCGCGCCCCGACCCGTCTTGCTACCGGGCAGCGACGGCCGGCCCTGGTTGGTCGCGGCGGATGGCTCGAGCCCCGAGCCTTCAAGGCTCTTCCGCTTCAACCCGTGGGGCGCGCGCTTCGACCCCGTGGACGTGCCGAGCGACCTTCGGCTGCCGCGCGCCGGGTTTCCCGCGCTGGCGCTCGCTCCAGATTCGTTCGCGTGGGTGGACGACACCGAAGGGCGCGGGGAGCTCCTCGGCTTGCGGCTCGGCGCCCGCAGCCGCTTCACGCGCGACGTCGCGCTGGTGCTCTCGTCGGATCCGGAAGATCCGTCTCGACCCGCACATCTCGCCCCGACGTGCGCGGTCGACGAGCGTACGACATACGACGGCGCGCTCACGCTCGCCGATCCGAGCCTCTCCGTGCTCGTGACCGACACCGACTACGCCGACCTCACGATTCGCCTCACCGTCGTCGGCACGGCGCTCCCGCGGGTGCAGCTGGGCGGGACGACGCTCGGCGGCGACGACTGCCCTTGGCCGGAAGGGAGTGACTCGTCGGAGCCGCTCACGGTCGTGCGCCGTGGCGGCCTAGCGCAGCTACGTCACGGGGGTGCGGGCTCGTCGCCGTGCCCCGTGGGCAACGGTCGGCTCACGGTGGCGCTCGTCGCGGGGCCGCGACCGAGCGTCGTGGGGAGGCTCGAAATCGTGCGCAAGGCTAAGGCTTTTTGAACAGCTTGTTCAGCAGACCAGGCTTGGCGGGCGGGCTGCTCCTGCGCCCCCCTTGCGACGCCGGTCCCGCCGGTTGGCTGGGACGACCGGGCGTGTTGGGCGGATCGCTCGGCGGTTGGTTGCCCCGGCGCATCGCGTAGAGCCGCACCTCGCGGTGCGCGTCCGTGTGACGCGGATCACGCTCGACGATGAAGCGGAAGTCGTGCAGAGCCTCGCGCGCACGGCCGAGTCGCTTCAAGAGCTGCCCGCGGTACCAGCGCACGCGCAGGTTGTTCGGCTCTGTCTTGACCGCCTTCTCGAGCTGGACCGCGAGATCCGTGAGATCCGCGCTCGGCTTCTGCGCCTGGATCCAGACGTGAATCGCGACGTGGTCGGCCTGGCTCGGATCGTTGGTGAAGGCGATTTGAGCCTCTTTTTCGGCGAGCGCGAGGTTGCCGCGCTTCAAGTACACCTCCGCCTTCTGGAACGCGGTCGTCGCGCGCAGCACGCGCTGCACTTGCTCCGCTTCGTCCGGCGCGTCCCCGTGCGAGAGTGACTTGTCGTAGGTTGCACGCGCGGTTGGATCCGTCAGCACCTGGCTCGCCTGGCTGATGCGCGCGAACACGCGTGACGCCTGCTCCTTCAAGTCGGCGACCTCGGGACGCAGCCGATCCGGATGCCACCTCTTAGCCAGCGCGAAGAACGCGCTCTGCACGGCGGACGCGGGCGCGTCCGGAGGCAAGCCGAGCACGTCGTAATGCGTGCCGGTGGCGCGCGCGCTGAGCGCCTCCAGCTCCAGCCGAAGATCGGCGGTCCCGCTGCCCAGGAACTGAGGCACGGGCGGCGCGTCGACCGGGGCGGGGGTGAAAGACTGACGCGGCATCGGCGACGAGCTACGCGCGGCGGGCGGCACCGAAGCCGCGTTCGGCGGCAGCGAGATGGTTGGTGGCGCCGACGAAACGTGGCCGCCCATCGGCGGAGCCGAAGAAATGGCCGGCGCGGCGGGATGCGGACTCGAAGGACGCGGCACGACGTTCTCGACGTCCGGGATGGAAGCCATACCGGCTGGTAGATGCTCCACGTCCGGTATGGAGGCGCGGCCGGGCGACGCAACCGCGATGCGCGAAGACGACGGCGCTTCGTCCACTCCAACCGGCTCGGCGCCGGGCACCCCGAGCTCGAGCTGGCGCAAAATGACGAGCACGTACACGAGGCGCTTCACGTCGTCCGGCGACGCGAGCCCCGAGCCGACCAGCGACGATAGCGACTGTGGCTTGGCGCGCAGCACGTCGATGAGCGCCTGCTCCGACGCCTCGAAACGGAAGCGACGGATTGGTGCGTCGACGTGCAGCTCTATGGGCCGCTGACCGAGACGCCCCGTGACGGCCTCGATCTCGGCGGCGCTCGCGTGCTTGCGCAAACCGCGCCAAATCAGGGCCAGCGGGCGCACCCGCAGGCCTTCTGGCGCGCCCCAACGCTCCAAGAAATTGACCTGGTCGTAGTAGCCGTACGCGGTCGCGGGGCTCAGCTTGAAGAGCCACAGCACCTGGCGCGCCAGCTGCTCGCGCAGCGCGTCCCGCACCGTGCGCATCGGCACCGCGCCCGTCTCCAGCAGCACCTGACCGTGCAGCCGGCGCTCGTGGAGCGCGCCTTGCAGCGTGCGCTCATAAACCTCGCGGGTGATAGCCCGCTGCTCCACCAGCACCTGCCCGAGGTAGGTGACGGGCGTCGCCGTCTTCACCTTGGCCGGCGCGCCGGCGTCGAACCAAATCGCGTGCTTGTCGCCGCTCGGCTCCTCCAACACGAGCGAGCCGGTGAGGCCCCGGTCCAGCAGGTACACGAGCAGGTGGCCGAACGGTGTGGCCTGCAGATTCCCGGTCGCAGTCGCTTCGACGCTCATTTCAGAATGCGGTCGGCGGGCCAGGACCCGCGCTGACCGAACGGATTCGAGCATAGCTTGGGGTGCGCCGCCCAGGGTCCGAGAAACCTACTCGCCCGCACATTCTCCTATCACTGGAGCGTCACGGCCGGCCGAAGCGTCGGCAATGCTAGTGTTTCAGCCGCGATGCCCCGCGCCCAGATTCTAGTCGTGGACGACGAGCCTTCGATTCTGTCCACCTTGAAGAAGGTCCTATCACTCGAGGGTTACGGCGTGGACGTGGCAGGCGGGGTCGGCGTCGCCGAAAGCAAGCTCGCCAAGCAGAGCTACGACGTCGTCTTGCTGGACGTGGCGCTCCCCGACGGTGACGGCCTTGCGCTGCTCTCCAAGCTCATGACGGGCGGATTGGACGCGCAGGTCATCATGATGAGCGGCCACGCCACGATCGACGCGGCGGTGCGCGCCACCCACCTCGGCGCCCTGGATTTCTTGGAGAAGCCGCTGTCCACGGATCGGCTGCTGGTCGTGCTCGACAACGCGCTACGGCTTACCCGCGCGGAAGCCGAAGCCGAAGAGTTGAGGCGCGAGGCCGGCCTCGGTGACGACTTGATCGGGGAGAGTCGACCGATGCTGGCGCTCCGTGAGCAGGTGCTGCGAGCCGCGAAGTCCAACGCGAGCGTGCTCGTCATCGGCGAGCGCGGCACCGGCAAGGAGCTCATCGCGCGGGCCATCCACCGCGCCTCCCCTCGCGCCAAGGGGCCGCTCGAGCGCCTGAACTGCGCGGCGGTCCCCGCGGATCTGATCGAGAGCGAGCTGTTCGGGCACGAAGCGGGCGCGTTTACGGGCGCAACCAAGCAGCGGCGTGGAAAGTTCGAGCGCGCGGGCGGCGGCACCCTGTTCCTGGACGAGGTCGGCGATATGCCGTTGCCGATGCAGGCCAAGCTACTGCGCGTCCTGCAGGAGCGCGAGGTGGAACGCGTCGGCGGCAGCGAGACCTTCAAGGTGGACGTGCGCGTCGTCGCGGCCACGAACAAGGACCTCCGCGCCGCGTCCGCCGCCGGTGCCTTCCGTCCGGATCTTTACGATCGTCTCAACGTGCTGCCGCTGGATCTGCCGCCGCTGCGCGCCCGTCGCGACGACGTTCCAATCCTCGCGAACGCTTTCTTGAAGAGCGCGCGTGCCGCCAACGGACGCCCCGGGCTCACGCTGAGCCCGGCCGCCCTCGCGACCCTCAGCGCGCACTCCTTCCCCGGCAACGTGCGTGAGCTCCGCAACGTCATCGAGCGCATCGTGATCTTGAACCCGGACGATGACGTCACCGAGGCCGACGTCCGCCGTGCGATAGGCATGGCGGACGCGCCGCAAAACGCGGGCCTCTATCGGCCGGGAATCCCTTTTCGGGTTCTCTCGGAAGAGGCGGAGCGCACGATCTTGGAGGAAGCGCTTGCCCACCACGGCGGGCAAATGGCGGCCACCGCGCGCGCCCTCGGCCTCGAGCGTAGCCACCTGTACAAGAAGGCCAAGGCGCTCGGGCTCCGTGGCGACGGCGACGCGCCGAGCGAAGACTGATCAGTTCTCGCGCGGCACCGTGGCGCGCAGCTCTTCCGCGCGCTTGCGGGCCTTGGTCGCGTCGCGTCCACGACCGACCGACGCGTACAGCTCCGCCAGGCGAATCTGGTTGTCCATCAGCTCCTTCGGCTCGGCTTCGCACAGCGCGGCGCTCTCCAGCTCGTACACCGCGCGCTGCTTGTCGCCCGTCTGCGCCAAGGCCTCCCCGAAGATGCGGTGCGTGATGAAGCCTTCCATGTCCGCGTACACCGCGACCTCGCCCACTTTGACTGCCTCCTCCCAGCCCTTCTTGGCCGCGAGCATGGCCAAAAGGCGCCGATAGACCTTATTTTCGTGCTGCTCCAGCTGGGCCAGCCGGCGCAGGGCGGCGAGCTCCGCGTCGTCGTCGGCCCGGGTGTGGGCGATCTCGGCCAGCATGTAGTGGGGCGTCGCTTCTAGCGGGTCGAAGCCGGTAGCCTTCTCCAAAGACTCGCGCGCGCCGGGGTCGTCCCCCGCCGCGGCCAGGAGCTTGGCGAGTAAGAGCCGCACCGCATAGCCGTCCTGCTTGGCCTCGACCATTTGCTTCAACAGTGCGACCGACTTTTGCGGATGCTCTTGCTGCTGCAGCTCGGCGCGCAGGAAGCGCGCGTCGGCGTTCGTCGGGTCAAGCTTATCGACCGCGGCCAGGACCTCGTCCGCGCGCTCACGTTCGCCTTCCCGAAGCAGCGCGAGCGCCCACCGCAGCTGCTTTCTCACGTCCGTCGGCGCCGCCTTGGCTTCTTGAGACAGCTTGTCCGCGCGCCCTTTGCGCTGCATGGGCATGAATTGCTTGGAAAACCGGCCCAGCTGCCGCTGCGCGAACTGCTTGAACTCGCCGTCCAGCTCCGCGGGTTTACGCCCGAGCACGCTCGCCATCACTTGATCGCTCGTTTTACCCGCGCCCCAGCCGCGCAGCATGTCCGCGAGCTTCTGCTGACCGTACGTCTGGGCCATCATCACCAAGATTTGGCTCGACGCGTAGTACGCGGTGCCCACGTCCTCCAGCTCCTCGGCCCGAGTGAAGGCGCGGCTCATGTTGCCGAGCGCCGGCAAGCGCTCCGTGCGCAACGCCTCGAATAGCTCCTGATCGTTTTCTCGCACCCACTCCGGCCGAGCGATGATGGTCTCGTACTCGGCGAGCCCTTCCGTGAACCAGCGCGGCACGCGGCTCTTCGACATTTGGATGTGAAAGACGTGGCTGAGCTCGTGCCACAACGTCATGCCCAAGTTGAACGACTCGCGCGCCGGGCTCATGGAAGCCAGCGTTTTTCCGAAGCAAACGCCCTGGATCGCGATCTGGGGCAAGCCGCCGGTGCGAATGCCGAAGTTCTCTCGCTCCGCGTAGAGCTCCACGCCGACCGGGATCTGGGGCGTGAAGCCGTAGCTCTTCACCATGACCTCGAAAGCGCGATCCATCATCTGCGGCACGTAACGCTCCAGCAGGTCCTTCTCCGTCTTCCGGTAGCGGATCGCGAAGCGCGGGTGGCTCACGGTCACGTAGTCTTTGGCGATCACCTGCTCGTACATCTCGAGCGTGTTGAAGACGCGCACGTTGTACCGGTCGAGGCGAAAGCTGCGTGCGAGCGCGGCGACGCCTTCTTGATCGCTGCCGGATCGGATCAGGTTGAAGCCGAGCTCGGCTTCGGCCTTCGAGTCCTTGCTGTCCAGCGCGACCGCTTGCTTCATGAGCACGACGATCTCGTCGTAGCGGTGCTCCCAGTCCGCGAACTCTCCGACGATGGAGTAAAGCCGCGAATACTCGGGGTTGAGCTTGAGAATGTGCGCCTTCTGCTGCTCGAAGCCGGCCGGGTCCTCGGCGAGGAAGCGCACCGCGGCGCGCATGCTGAGCAGCGGTAGGTCGCGCGGGTTTCCTCTCAAGCCGTCGGCCACGAACTTGTCCGCCGCCAGCAGGTCTTGGTCACGGACCGCAATGCCGGCAAGAACGTAGTAGGCGTGAGTGAGCCTCGGGTTCTGAGCCAACGCGACGCGCGCCAAGCGCTCCGCTTCGTCGAAGTCCAGCGCC
>JAQSWN010000044.1 GCA_029266615.1 Polyangiaceae bacterium | reverse complement strand
GTAGTGGCTTCCAAGTAGCCTCGGCCCGAGAAGCCAGCTTTCGCCTTCTTATCCCAGACGTACTCGCCCCAGCCGCTCGTTCGGCATTCGCTCTCGAAGTACATCGGAGTCGGGCAGTTGTATGCCGGCCCGCCGACGCCCGTGGGCGCGGAGCCGCCGTACAGCATACCGAGCTTGTCGATGTTCAGACCATCCTCGCGGTTGGCGATTTCGATGGTGTGATTGCCAGGGCCCATGTATTGGCCTCCTGCCCCGACCCAGCGCCAACCGCTGCCCGCCGGAATGCTACTGACCGTCATCCATGGACCGCTATCGATGCGGAAGAAGAACGAGTCATCGTTGGCGCTGTTGTTCGTGTTGACACGGAACCACGGCGAGAACACACCGTAGCGGTACGCCTTGAACGTGTAGACGGCGCGATCCGCGCTCGTGTTGTTGAACGTGGCCGCGGTCGTGTTGGCCGCGCTGCGCACGTAGCCAGAGCCGGAAAAGCCGGTAATGCTCGTGACTCCGCTCAAGTAGCTACCAGTTCCGCTGTCGGGGCATTCCGCCTCGACATAGGCGTCGCGATAGAACTGCGCGTTCGCGCTGTGGGCAGCAGTGCTGATCAGCAGCACCAGCGAAAGACGCAAAAATAGTGATATCGACCCGCTTTTCATCCAGTCAAACCCTCCTCGCGCGTGCCCGCGACACACGTAGTGTGGCTCCGCGTTGCCCGCGAACTCATTAACCCTCGAGCGAGATGGACTCCGCTCGACACACTCCAACCCACCGCAACTGCGGCAAGGTCATCCCGACCGGACAAGCCTTTAATGCTCGAAGCGTTCCAGGGCAACGAAAAAATGTTCGCGCTAACATCACGGCACGTTCTGACGCTGGAGCTTGACTCAGCCGTCGCGTCGGCCTGACTTCATGACGAGTCGCGTCGCCATCATGCTCATTTACCGCCTCTGGTAATTCCGTTAACGATGGGCTCGATGAGGATTGAGCGGTGGTTCAAAGTCCTAGTGCTGGGCGGCGCGGCGCTCGGCAAGGGATGCGCCGGGGCAGGGGAGCAGGGGAGCACGAAAAACCGCAGCCCTCTCGCGGGAGCTGCCGCGGTGGATCCGGAGACTGGCGGTAGCAATGCGGGCGCAGGCAGCGCGAGCGGCGGCACCGTCGGCGCGCCATCGGCGAGCGGCGGTCACAGCGCTACCAGCGGCGGTGGCGCCGGCGGAAAGCCGATTCAATCGGAGGCGGGCCAGGCGGGCGCGCCGAGCTCTGGCGGCTCCACCGGAGGTGGCGGGGGGAGCGCCGGTGGCAGCTCCCCTTCTGGGGGCAGCCCCGAAGCAGGCGCCGCTGGAACCAGCGGTGCGGGCGGACAGCTCGTCTGTCACGTGGGCAAAAACGGCGTGGGCCGCGCCAGTGATCCCTGCGGCTGTCCGTGTTGCTGGGCGCGCGATTGCTCGAACACGGAAGAATGCTGCGGCAGCTTCTGCAAAGCGGGCGACGAGGGGCGCGGCTGCTGCGCGCCATGACCGAGGCGTTGTTGGCCAGCGGTTGGGGCAGGCACTCTTGAACGAGCCGACGGCTTCGTCGCGCGACAGCGCGCGAGCTCAGGCGCGTCGTGTATGGAGCTACCGCTTGCACACTGAGCTGGAGGCAGCCGAGCGTTTTCGCACGCTCGCAGCGGCTCTGCGAGAGAGCGCCGCATCGCCTTCGATCGCGGCGATGGCAGAGCGAGCCGCTGCCGATGAGCTGCGCCACGCCAGCGCCTGTCGTGAGTTGGTGGAGCACTTCGGTGGTCGTGCGCCCGAAGGGCCAAGCATCGTCGTGAAGCCATTGGCGCCGCGCGACGTAGCGCCTGAGCAGCGGCTACTTTACGAAGTCGTCGCGCTGGCGTGTGTGACCGAGACACTGAGCACCGCGTTGCTCGCCGAGCTCATCGCCCCGGCGGACGATCCGCTTTGTAAAAAGGTCATGCGCTCAATCTTGCGCGATGAAGTCAACCACAGCCGCCTCGGCTGGGCGTATCTGGCCGAAAGGCACGTTCCCGGCGCCCCTGATTGCGTGGGACCCCATCTGCGACGCATGTTGATTGACACATTGGGGGCCGACTTCTGGTCTCCACCCGCAGCGCAGAGCGCTGAAGCCGAGCTGGCGGGCCTGGGTCAGCTCCCCCACGCCGAGCGACAACGGGTAGTGCGGGAGACGCTGCAGCAGGTCATATTTCCTGGTTTGGAACGATTCGGAATCGACAGCGCGCTCGGCCGGGATTGGTGCGCGACCTAGCTAGTTCTCTCCCCATGCCCTTCGGGTGCTATCCAACCGGCTGGGTGACGGCTCGTTTAGGGGCGGTGCGGCTCAGGCGATGGCGACATGCTGGGGCAGCTCCGCCTCGGCCATATGCGTGTAGTCCTTGTCGATGCTTTTGAAAACGCATGCCTCCAAAGGAGCGGACAGCTCCCCGCGAAGCTGACCCAAGAACTTTGGGGGAGCTACGAGTACGAGGCGGGTGAAAGTGCCTTGTTGCCGCGCCGTTTCCAGCTCGCTCGCAATGAGTCGCGCAAAGTCGTGCTCGCCGCGGTCTTCATGAGACTCGACGCGATCGGTCTTTTCACGACTATGCTCGCGGTCCAGCTTGCGCACCATTTGCCAAGGGTGCGCCGCGTCGGCTGCCTCGAAGAGACGTGCGTGGCTGCCATCGCCAATGAGGATCCAGGTCTGTTGCATCGCTACGCCGTACCACGCGCTCTCTCGCCGGCAGTGTGGCGTTGGACCACGTAGCGGTAAGGCGCTGGCTAGCTGAGCCGAGTCATCGGCGCGAGCGCCCTTTGCCTGTCACGAGATCGCCGGCGGCGGTTGCATTATTAGCGAACGCTTTCCGTAGGCTTGCGCCCACCAGCAGCGTCGCTCGCCCCGCGATGGCCGTCCTTCCTGGACTCTCGTCTTTCGCGCCGGGGGCGGACGCGGGTGAAACGCCTACGATCTCCCTGCCAAACTGGCGCCTACTCAGCAAAAGGTCCCTGACCACAAAACGAGAAACCCGACTTGAGTCGGGCTTTCGGTGGAGGCGCCGGGAATTGAACCCGGCGCGTCACGCCTCCTGCGCCCTACGACTTCGTCTGCTCGATCATGTGGTCGATGACCACGCTGTGCGCGTGCTCGGGGCTGAACATGATGATCTCGGCGTCTGCGTCGACCTTCACGTTGTGGCCTGCGGGCCAGTAGAAGAGGTCGTTCGTCCTTACGGTTTCATGAGTGCCGTTGGCGTCGGTGGTCGTGATCTGGCCGCGCAGGACGAAACCCCAGTGGGGGCATTGGCACAGGTTACCCTCGAGACCCTGGAACAGCTCGGTCGTGTCGACTCCGGCCGAGAGCGAGAAGTATTCGCCACTGATCGTATCGAAGCCCTTGACGCTTCCGAACTTTCCCTGTTGCCGGATCACGGCGCCGGGGATTTGCATTCTCACGTACACGTCGTCTTTGCTGATGCGCATTCTGGTTTTCCTCGTCTTGGGGGCTCAGGTGGCTTTGCGGATGGCGCGCGTGATGAGGTAGGTGCGCGGCTGCTCGTAACCGAGCGGGCTCGAGAAGGTCTCGTGCCATTCGATCATCGCTTTTCGGAACTGCTCGCGGCGCGGTTCGTCCAGGCTCGCAGCTAGGGC
The DNA here is from genome assembly GCA_029266615.1 of Polyangiaceae bacterium. GTDB lineage: Bacteria > Myxococcota_A > Polyangia > Polyangiales > Polyangiaceae > PMG-095. The sequence continues at coordinate 37,798 of JAQSWN010000044.1, read as the reverse complement.
CTTGGAGGGGCCGTAATGGTGCAGCCAGAGTTGCCAGGCTTGCTCGCCGGAGCCGTAGCGGTAGCGGTTCGTGCCCTCTTCGAAGCTGAGGTCGAAACCGCCGCCCAAGAGCTCTTGAATGCGCTCTTCCTTGCCCCAGGCAAAGGGAGACGGCGCGGGTTGCGGTGGCGTCGCCATGAACGGCTTCATCACCCCGAACATGGCGGCGACGTTGCCGTCTGGCTTCCACGTAGAGAGCACGACGCGCCCCCCGGGTTTGACCACACGCGCGAGCTCGGCCGCGGCGGTCTCCGGCTTGGAGGCGAACATCACCCCGAAGGTGGAGATGACAGCGTCCAGCTCGCCCGTGGCAAAGGGCAGGGCCTCGGCGTCTCCCTGTGAATACTCGATGGCGAGCTGCTGCTGGGCCGCCGCGCGTCGTGCGTACTCCAGCATCTCGTCGGCAATGTCTAGGCCGAGCACGTGGGCCGCTGGAAAGCGCTGGGCGATGATGCGCGACGCCCAGCCCGTGCCGGTCGCGAGATCCAGCACGCGTTCTCCGGGCCGAGGGGAGAGCCGCTCTACGGCGTGCTCGATGGCGTCGGCGATGCTGCGGCTGATGTCGTCGTAGCGACCGCCGGGCCCGTTCCAAACCGCCTGCGCCCTGGTGTTGTGTGAAAGTACTCGGTTATTCCCTGCAGCGTTTCCGTCCATGAGCCCCACACTGAGCCCCGGGCGTGGGACTCAGCGTGGGAGGGAGCATGGAAACCGCTCAGATTGCGTCGGATCCGGTTTCCACGCCCTCGAAGAGCACGGTCGAAAGGTAGCGTTCGCCGGTGTCGGGCAGCATGGCCAAGATCACGTCGCCGGGTGGCGCCTTGGCGGCTACCTGCAACGCCGCGGCAAAGGTCGCTCCGCCGGAGATGCCGCAAAAGATGCCCTCACGTTGCCCCAGCAAGCGGGCCGTAGCCAGCGCGTCCTCGTCGGCTACGCTGAGCACCTCGTCCACGACGGTACGGTCCAGCACGCTGGGCATGAAGTCGGGGGTCCAGCCCTGAATCTTGTGCGGCTTCCAGGCTCCGCCCGCGAGCAACGCCGCGCCCGCCGGCTCGCAAGCAACGATTCGAGTTTCCGGACGCGCGAGCTTGATGACTTGCCCGGCGCCGGTCAGCGTGCCGCCCGTGCCCCAGCCGCTCACGAAGTGATCCAGCCGAGTATGAGCGAAGTCCAATAAGATTTCGGGACCGGTAGTCTGCCGATGGTAGCTGGGGTTCGCCGGGTTTTCGAATTGGCGCGCCAGAAACCAACCTCGCTCTTGGGCAAGGCGCGCGGCGAGCGCGACGGCGCCGCTGGCTCGCTCGGCGGCCGGCGTGAGCACGACCTTGGCTCCGTACGCCCGCATGATCTGCCGGCGCTCCACCGAGAAGGAGTCGGGCATGACGGCTACGAACGGGTAGCCGCGCGCGGCGCAAACCAGGGCCAGGGCGATGCCCGTGTTACCCGAGGTGGCCTCGACGACCGTTTGGCCGGGTACGAGCAGGCCACGGAGCTCGGCGTCTTGAAGGATGCCGAGGGCCAGGCGATCTTTGACGGAGCCGCCGGGATTTCGAGCCTCGAGCTTCACGTAGACGGTGACGTGCTCGGGGGCCAAGCGGTTGATGCGGACGACCGGCGTGCGCCCGATCGTCTGGGAAATGTCGTCGAAGAGCATGCCCGCGCAGCCTAACACCGCCCGTTTGGAGTGGATCCCGGCGCGGGCTGGTAGCAACATTCCCGGCCGAATGAGCGCTCGCGGCCTTCAGGTGCGCCTGCTGGGCCCGGTCAGTATCTTGCGGGACGGCGAGCCGTTTTCGGATGCGCTGGTGGATGTGCTGGAGGTCGAGCGCACAGCCGAGGGGCAGCTCAGCCAGCAAAGCCCCGAGCGCTTGGCGGAGTCCTTCGAGCTGTTTCGCGGCGAGCTGTTGGAGAGCGTGGAGCTCGAGAGCAGCCCCGAGCTGGCCGCTTGGCTTTCCGCGCGCCGGCAACGCTTTCGTGAGCTTCGCGTTGCCTTCGCGGCCGAGCTTTCACGACGCGCCGTACCGGGCACGGAGGACGCCTGGCGCCGTCTGGAAACCTGGTGCGCCCTCGCTCCGTTGGACGAGCACGCTCAGAAAGCCATGCTCGGCGCCCTCATCGCCGCTCAACGCTTTCGAGAGGCGGAAGAGCACGTCGCGCGGGTCACACGCGGTTTCGAGCAGGAGGGGGTGGACTGGCACGGCTTGCGCGCTTGGTGGCTCACCGAGCGAGCGCGAGCCTCCTCGCTTCGAAACGCCCCGAGCTCGCGCGTCGAGACGGCGACGCGGCTGGACGTGGCGCCAGCGAGCCCGCTCGCCCTTGCCCCGCACGCCGCGGCCACCCCGCGCCGGGCGTCAGTCGCGATCATGCCGTTCTCGGAGGCGGGGAGCGCTCCTGCCTCGAGCCTCGGGCACGGCTTGACGGACGACATCATCACGCGGCTCGCCAAGTTGAGAGCTTTGTTCGTCATCGCGCGCGGTACCACGTATGCGCTCGGGGAACGCGGCATCGAGCCGCTCGAAGCAGGTAGAATCCTCGGCATCGACTACGTCGTCAGTGGTCGGATCCGTCGCGAGGGGGCGCGTGTCAGCTTGACGGTAGAGCTCGCGGAGACGTCGCAAGCTCGCATCGTTTGGACGGACGACCTGGCGTGCGAAGCAGAGGCTACTTTCGCGGTGCTGGACGCGATCGTGAATCGAATCGTCGCCGCCATCGCCGAAGAGATCGAGACGGCCGAATGTCAGCGGGCGATCTTGAAGCCACCCAGCTCGCTCGACGCTTGGGAGGCTTACCACCGCGGGCTGTGGCACATGTATCGCTTCCGCGGGCCCGACAACCGCGATGCCGAGCGCTTCTTCCGCGCTTCGCTGCAGCTCGACCCGACTTTCGCGCGCGCTCACGCCGGCCTCTCGTTCACGCATTTTCAGAACGTGTTTTTGGGGCTGACGCCGGACCGGGACCGCCAACTCAAGCTCGCGCTGGAAACGGCCGCGGAAAGTTTGGCAACGGACGACCGCGACCCCGCCGCCCACTGGGCCATGGGGCGCGCGCTCTGGCTGCGTGGCGAGCAACACGAATGCTTGCAAGAGCTTCAGCGCAGCATCGACCTGAGCCCCAACTTTGCGCTGGGTCACTACACTCTGGGCTTCGTGCAGTCTCAGTCAGGCGATCCACGCCGCGCTATCGAAGCGACCAACACCTCCCGCGAGCTGAGCCCGTTCGACCCGCTGCAGTTTGGCATGCTCGGCAGCCGAGCCGTAGCGCACCTGCGTCTGGGCGAGCTGGAGGAGGCGGCGCACTGGGGGGTCCGCGCTATGAGCCGCCCCAACGCTCACGCGCACATCGTGGCCATCGCCGCCACCACACTCGCGTTGGCCAACCGCCGCGAAGAGGCTCGGGTGCTGGTCGCGCGTATTCGTGAAGAGAACGCGAGCTACGACGTCGATACGTTCTTGCGCGCCTTCCGCTTCGATGCGGAAGCCGAGCGACTGCTGCGGAGCGGCGCTCGCAGCATCGGCTTCGGAGCGTGAAGGCTAGGAAGTTACGCGCATAATGTTTGCGTTCACATCGCATGTTTTCAGGCTAAAGCGGCTATTTTACCTTCGCATGCTCCACGACCCCCGTGGCCCGTGGCCGGGCTCGAGAAAGCGCGCTAGGGGCTTGGAGTAGGTCGCAAATGAGGCAATTAGCTCCTTCCGTTCTCCTGGTTCTCCTTCTTGGGTGCTCGAGCGAGCCCGCTGTCGGAGACGGCTTGGGCGCGGGGGGCAGCGGGTCGAGCTTGGGCGGGACCGCAGGCTTGGGTGGCACCGCTAACACGGCCGGTAGCGGCGCGACGAGTGCGGGCGCCGGCAACAACTCGGGTGGTACTTCCACGAGCACCGCAGGCAGCGCTAGCAGCTCTGGAGCCGGCGGCACGAGCGCGGGCGGTAGCAGCACCACGGGTGGCAGCGGCGCGAACGCGGGCGGCAATACCAACGCTGGGAGCGCCGGAGCCTCGGGCGGCAGCGGCGGCCAGGCCACTACACCTGACGTCAAGGTGTTGCTGGCCGGCGACAACGTGAACGCTAACGGGCCGCTTCAGACCACGGTTCAGGACCTCGACTTCAGTGGCGGCGGCCACATTCTGGTGAGGCCGACCACCCTCACCACCGAGCCCAACACCAAGCATCCGGTGGCTATTTGGGGCCCCGGCGGAGGCACTCCTCCTCGCGATTACCTCCAGCTGTTGACGCGGATGGCCTCACAGGGGTTCGTCATCGTTGGGATTCGAGTATCCACGGGCGACGCCGTGCTCATGTCGGCGGCGATTGATTGGCTCGAGGACCAAGATGCGGACTCGAACAGTCCCCTGCACGACCGTTTGATCCTCGACCGCGTGGGTGTGTTCGGGCACTCGATGGGCGGGCTGTCGTCAGAAGCGACGGCTCAATCGGATGACCGCGTCTCCACGGCATTGCTGGATAACAGCGGCTCCTTATCCCACAACGGCCTCGTCGACGTGAAGATCCCCGTCGGCATTATCTACGGTGAGACGGGTCAAGAAAAGCCCAATGCTGAGGGCGACTACAACAATGCTGGCAACAAAGGGCCGCTCTGGCTCAGCATGATGAAGGGCGGCGGCCACGGCTCGGGTCCTTGGGACGGCGCCGGGGCCAACGTTGCTTGGATGCGCTGGCACCTCGGGGGAGAAAACTCCCGCAAGGCCGAGTTCCTCAGCACCGGTGGCGACTACACCACGGGCATCTGGCAGGCTCAGTTCAAGAATTGGGACGGCTGGAAGAATTGGAACGAGTGAGGCCGCGAGAGCGCACAATCGCGCGTGTTTGTTCGCGCTGCGTGACCTTTGCCGCGCCATGGCGCAGCATCTAACGAATGTCCGTTAAACGGCTGGAGCGCGACGGGTTTGCGGTGGAGCGTCGCGGCGAGGGCACGTCGACCTACTTCGTGTACGCCGGCCACATGAGGCAAGTGGAGATGATGCCGGCGCACGGCAGCGTGTGCGTCCCGCTTTCGAGGTTGGACGACGCGGAGCACGTGGAAGATCTGGTCACCGCGCTGTGGGAGCTTTCGATCCCGGGCATCGTGGATGGCATCGATATCTCGTACCGCGAGGGCGACCCGAACGAGACGATGACCGTGCGCACGCGCTAGAGCTACTTGGACGCGCGCGGGGCCGACATGAGCTCGATGACGCGCTCGAAGGCCTCCGCGCGGCCGAGTTGCAGCAAGTGGCCGCCGTAGAACGACTGCAGCGGCGCGCGCAGGTGAACGGACAAGCGACGGGCGTGGGCGACGGGCGTCACGCGGTCCGACTTGGCGGAGATGACGAGGCAACGCTCGGGCGGGACGAGGGAGGGCCGCGCTACCGGATCGATGCGACGGTAGATGCTCGAAAGGAGCGCGTGCTGCGCCGCTGATTCGTCCGCGTTGGGGCTGAGCGAGCCTTGTTCGCGCGCGAAGTCGGCTAGAGACGAGAGAGGGATGACGGGGACGACGAAGTCCAGCCGCGGCTCGGCGGTGGCGAGCAGCGCGGCCGTGTAGCCCCCGAGGCTCATGCCGATGGCGCCCACGCGCGGGTGCCCCTCTGCGAACAGCCACCCGACGAGGTTCTGAAGGTCGAAGATCGCCTGGCGGAAGCCTTCCACGGTGAAGCGCGGATCCTCCCCGGGGAACTCCGGAACGGCGCCGCGCCCGGAGCGCACCCGCAAGCCGTGGAAGGGGAGCGTGAAGAGCACGACGTCGAATCCGGCTTGGTCCAGCCGGGAGAGGGGCCAGATTCGCTCCTCCAACGCGAACGGCCCTGCCATGTAGCCGTGAATGAGGATGACCGCGGGGCGACGCGACCCGCGCCGGAAGTGGCGCGCCACCGCAACGCCGTTCTCTCGCGCCGAGCCGTAACGCTCGCTCACCTCCGGGTCCAACGTCGTGAAGCTGCTGTTCCACGAGAGATCCGTCACCGTGCCTTCGCGACCGAAGGTTTTGACGCGGCGAGAGCCGGGAGCAATGACGCGCGGCTCGGCGAAGAAACCGCCCAGCTCGGCGTCTCGGTAACGTGACTCGAGCCGCTCTAGGAGGCGCACGCGATCCGCATGCGGGCGCGGGCGCGAAGCGACGGTACGCTGAGCGTGCGCGGTCACGGCGGCCGTCGCCATCAAATCCACGGCCGCAGCAGCGGAGCCGAGGACGCGACGCGTGAGCAGGCGAATCATCGCGCACCTGGGGCGCGGTGTTCGGCGAACACGTCGTCCGCGGCGAGCAGCATCTCGATCACGCCCGACTCTTTGAGCCAACTTTGGTCGTGGGGGCCAGGCGAGACGCGCAATCGCGAGGCCTGACCGCGCTTCTGCAGGTGCCGTTGAAACGCCTCGTTCGCCGGCTTGTAGGTGTCGCCGCCGGAGGTGAGCAGCTCCACCCGACGAGGCCCGACGCGCTGGACCGCCGCCTCCACGCCCGCTGCGTAGCGCGCGGCTTGCTGCGGGCCGAACGCGCCCTGCGCCGCTCCCACCGCGCCGTACAGCTCTGGCGTCTTGAGAAATAGCTCGATTGCCAAGTATCCACCGAGAGAAACGCCGGAAATCATGCAACGAGAAGCGGGAAACGTCACGTTCAGACGCGCTTCTACCGCGGTTTTCAGGGGGCCGCCGACGAAACGAGCGAAGCGCGCGACCGTCGGCTCACCGCCTGCCTTGTAGGGGTTGGGCGTGAAAGGGCACAAGAATACGGGGCAACGGTAGGGACGCGCGCGGAGCGAAGCGTTCAGCTCCGAAAGGCGGCCTTCGCCGAAGTAGTCTACCCGCGGCAACGTGCGCTCCAGTGGAGGATGGGTGAGCCGCGCGACGGCGGCGAGCAAACCGTACCGCTCCGCGAAAGCGCGCGAGCCCATGCGTTGCTCGACCGTCTCCCCGAGGCCGTGCAGGAGGATGACGAGCTCCGGCGAGGGCGGTAGCGCCTTCGGCACCGCGAGCAGGTAGCGCCCGAACGCCGCGTCACCGGGAAGGTTGAGCTCTTCCAGCGAGAGCTCCGCGGACTCCAACGGTTTTGCCGCCGCGCGCGCGCTCACGCCGAGCGTCGCGGCGAGAGACAGCAAGGCGCGTCGCTTCATCGACCTCGTTCCCTACGTGGCGGGTGCTGCCCTGGGTCCACCACCATGAGCCCGAAGCCTACCGCTGCGAGCGCGAGACCGACGGCGACGCGCCCCAGGTGCAAGTCCGTGCTCCCGACTTGGCCGCCGGTGTACACGTCGATGAGCTCGTAAGCGTTGTAGGCCAAATGGCACGCGATGCTGGTGAGCACGCTGTCCGTGTAGAGGCGCGCGATGCCGAAGCCGATGCCCAGCACGAACGCCCCCGCGGCTTGGGTGGGCTCGAGGTGGAACAACCCAAACATGGCGCTCGGGACGCACAGCGCAAGCAAGTTGCTGCGCAAGAAGCCGCGCGTCAGAACGCCGCGGAAGAGCAGCTCTTCGACGACGGACGGCACCAGGGCCGTAGCGATGAGAACGCCGGCGAGCTCCAGCGGCGAGATACCGCGAGTGAGCGCGACGACCATGGTCTCGGCGTTGTTCACGTCGGGGGGGAGGTGACGACGCGTCAGCTCCGCCAGCAGGCTCGACAGCGGCGCGAGCCCGAACACGCACATCAGCGCGCCCGTGAGGTCCCGCAAAGACGGCACACCGAGTGGACACACCTCGTGCAAGAACAGACGGTGGCGTCGCAAAAAGCGCCACACGAGCGCCGCCAGGACCAGATCGCTGGCTAGGATTGAGATTGAGATCCAGGTCGGCGTCGTAACGAGGGGCGAGCCGGTGGGGTCGAGCAAGAGCTCGATGGCTCGCTCGGGAGTGAGCCCGGTGCGGAGCGCGATCAGCGCCGCCACACCCGCCACCGCGATTCCTGCGGCCACGACGAGCACCATCGCCAGAAGCCAGAGAAAGCCGGCTTGCAGCGGTGACGGAATTCGTGGAGGCGGAGCGGACGGGCGCCGCGAGAGTCTTGGCACCGCGAGAGCGGCCAGGGCTAGCACCGGCCAAGCCTACTCCGCCGAGCCCCAAAAGTGACCAAAACGGTTCCGCCGTTGTATCGTCCAACCTCGTATGAAAAAGCCGCTTATCGCCTTGTTCGCGCTCACCCTCACTCTGCCCCTCGGATGCAGCAGCGACCCGGACGAGCCGCCGAACCCGCTCGCCACCCGTGACGGCTTCTGCGAGGCCTGGGCCGACTCCGCTTGTACGGAGAAGGTCCTCGACTATTGCACCGCTCAAGAGGACGACTGCGAGGCGACTCAAAAGGAAGTTTGCTTGGACCTCGTGCCGCGCAGCTACTCGAGCGTGAACGCCGAGAGCTGTTTGGGCGCCGTTCGCGCCGCTTACGAAGACGGCGACCTCTCGGCGGAGGAGCTCGGCGTGGTGCTGCACCTCGCGGCTCCGTGCAACACGCTCTCCAGTGGCACGAGCGGCGACGGCGATGACTGCAGCAAGGACAGCGACTGCAACACCGCCGATGGCTTCATGTGCGTCATCAAGAAGGGCGCGGCCATGGGCGTCTGCGCTGAGCCGGAAGTGGTCGAGCGCGCCGAGGACTGCACCGGCGCCAAGCAGGTTTGCGAAGAGGGCTACTACTGCAACGACAACTGCGTCGCCTACAAGAAGACAGACACGGGCGTCTGCGAAGGCGACTACCAGTGCAAGCCGACCGACCATTGCGTGCCCTCCGCGGAGGATCCGGAGGTGAGCTACTGCGTGGAACGCTCCGACCTCGGCGAAGCGTGCACCGCTGACAGCGACTGCGCGTCGGATGTTTGCTTGCCGGAGACGGAAACGGAGAGCGTTTGCGTCAACACCATCCGCCTCGGGCGAAACGAGCCGCTTTGCGCCAACTTGAAGTAGCGTTGCTCGCGTTGGGTTGGGCGGCTCTGGGTTGTGAGGAACCCAAAAAGGAGCCGCCAAAAAAAGCGGCTGCCGTCGAGGAGGCGCCCGCCCCCGCGCCCAAGCCGCTCACGGCGCCGATCTTGGAGATTGATACGATCAGTCCCAAGGTCGGCACCGAGCGCGCGCTGCTCATTCATCCGGAAGGCAAAGCCAAGCTCGCGGAGCTGCTCAGCGGCTCGAAGCAATGGCTGGAAGGCAAAGACGTCAAAGTGATCGTGGATCGGCAGACGAAGGTGCCTTGGGTCGTCACGTTCCTGGACGAGCTGGGCAAGGTCGGTCCGAGCACGATCACCATCCACACGGAGACACGCAAAGACTTCAGCGCGGACCAGCGCTTCGTGCCGGAGTCGAAGGTGCAAGCGCCCCCGTGCAGTGTGGTGGGGATGGTGACGCCCGACTACGGCACGGCGGTGTGGAAGCTCTCGGGTGGCACCGCGGGCAAGCGCACCAAAGGCATGGCCGGTCCGGATCTGTCGATGACGGGCGATACCATCGAGCGCTTCGCCAAGGGCTGCAAGGAGTCGACGACCTTCTTCGTGCAGGTCGCGGAAGGCGCAGAGTGGGGGCTCGCGTTCGACCTCGGTGCCTCCAGCCGCAAGCTGGAGCACGCCAAGTTCGACGCGACCGTGCTCCTCGGTGAGATCCCCGTGCCGGGGCACAAGGTAACGCTCAAGCGCTGAGCAGGCGCCGCGCAGCTTGGGAGATGGCGAGCACGCCGGGGTGCGCCAAACGGCGCTCCCCGCTGATCGCGTAGTAGCGCTCTCGCACCTGCTTGGCGCGCCCGATGACGGCGACGCCGTACTGCTTCTTGATCTCGCGCTCGATCACGGTCGGCCCCGCGAAGATTCCGGCGCCGGCTTGGCCGAAGGACATGGCGAGCGCGCTGTCCGCGAACTCCGCGGCGAACACGGGATGCACGCCGCTGTCTTCGAAATACTGATCGAGCGAGCGGCGCAGCACGGTTTGCTCTTGCGGATACAGGAAGCGCTCGCCGTTGAGCGAAGCCGGGAAGTTGCGCTTCAAGCGCGGCACCTCGCTCTTCACGGTAAAAAAGCTGATCGAGCTCTCGCCCAGCAAATGATTGAACGCGCGCACGCCGACGTTCGCACCCACCGGCGAGTCGCTGAGCACCAGGTCGATTTCGTGGATGGAGAGCCCGGCGAGCAGCTGGTCGATGTAGTCCTCGCGGCAGACGAGCTCGATACCGAGGCGCAGCGCGGGCTCCAGCAGCCGGTAAACGATGAGCTTGGGCAACACGTCGGCCACGCCGACTACCAGCCGGCGCGGGCGACCGGCGCCTTGCGTCTTGGCCGCGTCCATCAGCTCCCGACCCAGGGAGAAGATCTCGTCCGCGTATCCGAAAATGGTGCGGCCGAAGTCCGTCAGCACCAAAGAACGTCCCTTGCGCTCGAACAACGCGTGGCCGAGCAGCTCCTCCAGCCGCTTGATCTGCTCACTGACGGTAGGCTGAGCTAACCGAAGCTTCTTGGCCGCGCGCGTCACGCCGCCTTCGCGCGCCGCGGTCCAGAAATACAAAAGATGATGGTAATTCAGCCACTCCACGGCTCAAATGATGGGACTTTGCCGGGTGTGGCGTCAAGCCACGTTACGGCTGGGCCGATACGATACACCATGCGGAATCGGTTTAACCAATACGGCGCATCCTACGTATCTATTGGAGCGATGTAACGCGCACGCGCAATCTTCTTGTCTCAGCGAAGGAGTTTTCGTGCAATCCGTCGGCAGCCCCATCCATTGGATCGCGTTCGTGGCTTTCGTCCTCGCCATGCTGGCGCTGGACCTCGGTGTGTTTCACCGCCAGGCCCACGCGGTCAAGGTCAAGGAGGCCCTCACCTGGAGCCTGGTTTGGATCGCGCTCGCGGGCGTCTTCGGCGGCCTCGTGTATTTCATGTTCGGCCAGGACCGGGCGCTGGAGTTCGCGGCTGGCTACGTGATCGAGAAGGCCCTGTCGGTCGACAACCTCTTCGTCTTCGTCGTGCTGTTCACCGCCTTCAAGGTGCCGCAAACGTCCCAGCACCGCGTGCTGTTCTGGGGCGTGCTGGGCGCGCTCGTCATGCGCGCCATGTTCATCGCTGCCGGCAGCGTGCTGCTCGCGCGCTTCCACTGGCTGATGTACCTGTTCGGCGGCTTCCTGGTGTTCACCGCCTTCAAGCTGTGGCGGGAGAAGCCGGGTGAGGCTCCGGAAGAGTCCCCGCTGGACGGCAAGGTGTACAAGTTCCTCGCGCGGGTCGTGCCCACCAGCGCCACGATGGACGGTCAGCGTTTCTTCACCGTGCAGAACGGGCGTCGTCTCGCCACGCCGCTGTTCTTGGTGCTCGTGCTCGTGGAGGTGACGGACCTCATCTTCGCGGTCGACTCCATCCCGGCCGTCTTCGCGGTGACGAGCGACCCGTTCATCGTCTTCACGTCCAACGTGTTCGCGATCCTGGGCCTACGCTCTCTCTATTTCGTGCTGGCGGATTTCGTGCAGCGCTTCCACTACCTGAAGCCGGCCCTCGCCCTCGTGCTCGGCTTCGTGGGCGTGAAGATGCTGCTCATGGGTTGGGTGAAGATCCCGATCTGGGTATCGCTCACGTTCATCTGCGCGACGCTCGCCGGTGCGGTGCTCCTCTCCATGCGCCGGGACAAGCGCCTCGCACGCGCTTCCACCGCGGCCGCCTGAGAAGGGAGAATCCCGCCCGTCATCGATGCGGGCGGGAAGCCTTCCGCAATCTGCCGCCCTACGCACAAGTGGTTTCTCGGATCTGAGCGCGTCGAAGTAAAAGGGAGCGCGCGGCTACCGGAAGCAGCAGCCGCGCGCTCGCGCACATTTCGATTTTCCATTCCTACAAGTGCGCGTGAGCGTGCTCCGGAGCTTTTACTCCTTCCTCATGCTCGAGCACGCCATCAGGGTCGCCTTGAGTCTCGGCATTGCGCCGAGCGAGCCAATGGTCCAGCGAAAGTCGGCCGGACCCGAACACCGAGAAGGCCGTGAGCATCGCCAACACGAGCGCGGCAAACTCCAGCGACTGACCCGCGCTGAGCAAGCCTTCGCCCATGTGCACGAGCAGCACGGCGCCGATGAGCGGCGGTACCTGGAGCGCGGCTGCGACGCGCGTCCCCAAACCGAGGGCGAGCAAAATGCCGCCGCAGAGGTGCGCCGCGACGACATACTGCGAAATTGCCAGGGGCACGAACCAGCTGTCCGTGCGCTTGAGAAACTCCAGCAGCACCTCGGGTCTGCCGACGAACAAGCCGCCGCGCACCATGAGGCCGACGCCCAGGTAGATGCGCACTACGTCCAGCCCGAGGCTCGGGTCCTGCCACCACGCTCTCTTCGAATCGGATGTCATCTGGCGCCTCCTCAGGGGAAAAGCGAGAAACGGCCCGTACGAAAGCGAACGAAAGAAGAAATGCGAGCCCCCAGCTCGGTAGGCTCAGTGTGTCACCAATCGGGGCCATTGCCCACTACCTAATGACTCGTGAATGGCAGTCTGGACTCGAATGCTTTCTCGAAAGCGACCCCACGTGTCCCGCCGGCCGCGTTCCTTGCGTATCGCGAAACGCGGGCGACTTCCCCGGCCGACTCGCTATAGTCAATTTGGCAGCCGTGCTCGATCGTCCGCATGGCGTGCGAGCGCGTCCGCAGGACGAGGAAATGCGAACAGTCCCGCGGCCCTAGGTCGCTCTCCGCGGAGCGATGACCGGCCGGCGAAAGTAGCGGCGTCCGCGCGATCCGGTGTAGCCTCGCGGCGTGGGCGGTGTACCCCAAACCGTTAAAACCCTCGCGCTAGCTGCGCTCGCCTGCTGCGCCGCGAGCGTGAGCTGCGCGGACGGCGACGGCGAGGTCGACGTGCGAACCGGCGGGGGCCGCAGCGCGCCCACTCGCGTTTCAGTCCGCAACGTCGAGACTAACGCCGGCGGCGGGGCAGAAAGTGACGTGCCGAGCGCCGCGAGCGGCGCGCCCCATCAGGAACCCATGGACACTACGGCTGGGGGACAAGGCGAGCCCGGGTCTGCTCCGGTCGACGGCAGCGCCGGCGAGCCACCGAGCTGTGGCAGCCGGAGCGGCGCCGTGTGCGGGGCCAACATGGTCCCGGCCTCCGATCCCGCGATGCGCTTCTTCTGCTCGGGCGGCGTCCTCACCGCGCAGGCGCGCTGCCCCGGCGTCTGCCTGATGAAGAGCAACGCGTGCGGCATGGGCAGCGGCACCGGCGGCGGGTCGGACGAGACGCCGCTCGGTGTCTGGCTGCACTGTCGAGAATGCTTGTCCGTGGACTGCAAGGCCCCGCTCGTCGCGTGTGACGCGGACCCGTGGTGCGCGGCGCACATGGACTGCAAGGAGAGTTGCACGATTGACGAACCCTGCCTCTCTACCTGTGCAGCGGTTTTCGCAGAGGACCCGCTGATGGACGAGCTCGAGCTCTGTGCGCGCCGCACGGAGTGCGCGCCGGCCTGCGCCAAGAACTGAGCGTATGAGAACTCGTCGTTCGCCTCCATCGCTCAGAGCCGTTTCATGCTGGGATTGAAGCCCGGCGTGTGCGTGGCGGGCCGCTACGAGCTCTTACGGCAGCTCGGCGAAGGCGGCATGGGCGAGGTGTGGTCGGCGTTGCATCTCATCACCGGCAAGCGCGTGGCGCTCAAGGCGCTGAAGGCCGATAAAGCGGCCCGGCCCGAGCTGGTGCATCGCTTCTTCCGCGAAGCGCGGGCGGCCACTGCGGTGACGCACCCCAACGTCGTCGCCGTGCACGACGTGCTCAGTTACGCGGGCGCACCGGTGATGGTGATGGAGCTTTTGGAAGGCGAGTCCTTGGCAGAGCTCCTGCGCCGAGAAGGAACGCTCGAGCTGTCGCGGCTGGCGGCGCTGCTGGTGCCGATCGTCTCCGCCGTCGGCACCGCTCACGCGCGCGGTATCGTGCACCGGGACCTGAAGCCAGAGAACATCTTCTTGGTGCGGGCCGCGGGCGGTGCAGCTCTCCCCAAGGTGCTGGATTTCGGCATCGCCAAGCTCACCTACGACGACGCAGCGGGGCCGGCCGCGCTCACCCGCACGGGCTCCATGGTCGGCACGCCTTTCTACATGTCGCCCGAGCAAGCCTCCGGCGAAAAGGACTTCGACCACCGCTGTGACGTGTGGGCGCTGGGCGTGATCTGCTTCGAGGCGCTGAGCGGGTCGCGCCCGTTCGAAGGCGATAACTTCGGACAGGTATTCAAGCGCATCATCACCGAGCCGGCGCGCTCCCTCGGCGCGTTGCGCCCGGATTTGCCGCACCGCGTGGCGCAGCTCGTGGACGGCATGCTTGCAAAAGATCGCGCGGCGCGTTGCGAGCTCTCGGAGGTGCTCACGGTCCTGAGCGAGCACACGGACGTACGTGGGCCGCGTTTTGGGGCGCCGCAGAGTGACCTCCCGCCGGAAGCGCCGCAGCTCGCAGGGCGCGCGCCGCTCGCGCTCGCCCCGACACTGGAGCCCGCCGCCACGCTCGCGGACGACCACGGCAACGCTACGGCCGAGGAGCCGCTGCCGGACTCGGCGCCTCCGTCCTCGTCGCCACTGCTGGAGACGCTCGGCGCGACGACGCTCGGTGACGTGGTGCGGCCGCGACCGACGCGCTCCTTACCGCTCGGCTCGCTCGCCCTCGGAGCGACTCTGCTCCTCGCCGTCACGGGGGGCGTGTGGTGGAGCTTGCCCGTGACGTCGCTCTCGCCAGCGCGCGAGTCGTCGTCGCCGCAGGCCGTCCGCGCCGCGACGCAGGCGGCGCTCACGGCCGCGCTCCCGCGCTCGGAGCCGAGCGTCCTCGCGCCCGAACCGGCTGCCTCCATCGCGAAGCCGAGCCACCCTCAGGCGCCCCGGCGTCTCGCTTCGCCAGGTATCGGCAAGCAGCGCGAGGCCGCACCTAGCGCCTCCGCCATGCCGGCCCGTGCAGAGCCCGAGCCCCTCAAGAAGCTCCCTGGTGGCATTCTGGATCAGGACCGTGCGCCATTCTGACCTCCGCTGGTGGCTCGGTATAGCGCTTTCGGTCGTCGGGGCTTTCGCGGTACCGGCCGGCGCGCAATCCGAGACCGAGCCGGCCGAGGTCGAGCAAGCGCGTTCGCTGTTCCTCGAAGGGCTGAGCGAAGTTCGTAAGGCTCATTGGGGAGAGGCGCTCGCGGCGTTCGAGCGCTCGCAGGCGCTCCGCGCACATCCCCTCACGACCTATAACATTGGCGCGTGTGAGCGCGCGCTCGGCCGCTACACGCGCGCGCGTCGGGCTTTGGCGCGAGCGCTGGCGGAGAAGGGCGAAGGCGAGCTTCCCCCCAGCGTCGTGACGGACGCGCGTGCCTTCTTGGAGGAGATCGAGCAGCTGCTCGTACGGCTCACGGTCACGGTGGAGCCTTCGGCCTCGCGCATCGCGGTGGACGGTCGCCCGCTCGAGCTCGAGGCGTCGCCGGGCGCGCCGGCGCTCCTCGTCGCCGGCACGCTGTCGCCCGGGCGCGGCGCCGCGTCACCGACCGGGGCCTTCGTGCTTCTCGCAGATCCGGGCGTTCACGTGATCACGCTATCGCGTGCTGGTTACGGAGACGTCGTCGTCAACAAAAGCTACCGTCCCGGCCAAGCCGCTTCCGAGCGCTGGGTGCTGTCGGAGCTCCCCGCGACGATTCGCATCTCTTCCAACGAAGCGCGAGCCCTCGTGAGCGTGAACGGTAAGGACGTTGGCGTCGCCCCCATCGACGTGATGCGGCCGGCGGGGATGTACCGCGTGGAAGTGAGCAAGCCTGGCTTCGTCCCCTACGCGGCCGACGTGCGCGTCAAAGCCGGCCAAGAGAGCGCGCTGCGGTCGACGCTCGTGCCCGAACGGCAATCTTTGCTCGGTAAATGGTGGTTTTGGACGGCAGCGGCGGCGGTGGCAGGGGGCGTCGCGACCGCGACCTATTTCGCGGCGCGGAGTGAGGCGGAGCCGCAACGACCACCCCTGGACGGCGGCTCGTTGGGCTGGACGGCGAGGATCCCGTGAAGCGCGGCGGCCTCTTGTGCGCTTTTCCTTGGCTCCTCGCTTGCGGCGCACAGTCGGAAGCGCTCGCGCCGTACGGCGAGGTGCTGGTGGAGGTCGACACCAACTTGCGCGTGCCGCAAGCCATCTCACGCGTGCGCTTCGACTTGTTCGACGCGGAGCAACGCTGGCTACAGTCGCGGGATTTTCCGACGCCGGAGCCGAGCGACTTCCCGCTCAGCTTTAGCATTTACGACGACGCGACGAGCCGCCCCCGCACGGCGTACCTCCGCGTGCGCGGCTACACCGACGCCCACGTGCGCGACTACCTCGGAGAGCGCTTCGAAGAGCGCGTGGCTTTCGAGGCGCCGACCACCCAAACCTCTTTGCGAGCCGCTTGCGCTGACGCGCCGCCGCTCGAGGTCGGCGAGGTGCGGAATCTGCGCTTGCGCGGGCAAGCCTTCGCAGATGGTGGGCTTTCGTGCGCGGCCAGCGCTGGCGATTTCGAGAAGCGCACTGCGAGCGGGCTTGCCGTATTTCGCCTACCGATAGCGGATCCGGGCCGTTACCGCGTCAGCGTCGTCACCTCGAGTCCGGGCGTCGAGTGGGCGCCCGTCGCGGATACGCTGCTGTCGCTTCGTACGGCTTGCGCGGACGTCGACAGCGAGCTCGCCTGCAACGACGACGAGCTCGTCGGGCAAAGCACCCTATCGGGGCTTACCTATGCGCTGGAGCCGGGCGACTATTTCGTCCTGATCGGCAACGTGGCGCCCGGGCCGATGGACGTTGGCGTGTACGTGCAGCAACGCGACGTATTCTCCAACGTACCGACGGACGTCCCGGGCGAGCTCACGCGTGACGACCCGCGGTTGATCGTGGATGGCGTGGACCTGACGCCTCCCAGCGAGCCTGAGCCGTACCTGGCCGTCGATCGACTGGCGCGCATCGACGTGGAGGCCGGCGTTCAGCGCGCCGCGCGCTTGCTTCTCGACGGCGAGTGTCTGGGCACGATGGCGGACCTTCGCGGGCTCCGCAGCTGCGTCTCCGAAGAGGGCGAGCTGGTGGACGTGGAAGCAGAGCCGCTCGACGCGGGACGGTCCCGCAGCGGTGGCAGCGCCGTCGGCGGGTGGTCCAAATACGAGCACCCGGGCTGCGCTGAGGTGAACGCGCCGGTGACCCCGGGGTTGTTCGACGAGCGCGTGTGCGTCTCTGGTGGCGCATTTTTACTAGGCGACTCGACCCTAATCGACCGCGGCGCCGATGGCGGCTACCCCGAGCGGCTCGCGGTGATCCCGAGCTTGTTCGTCGACCGGTACGAGTACACGGTGGGGCGCTACCGCGCGGCGCGCGCGCGCGGCTTCGAACCGCCGGACGGCGGGCCTCTCAACAACTTCGAGGGCTTCCTGCCGAGCCGCGAAGATCTCACGCGGGCCTGCACGTACAGCGAGTCGCTAGACGGCTCGCCGCGCTTTCCGGAGCAGGAAGACTTGCCGCTCTCGTGTGTCTCGTGGCTCTCGGCTCGCGCGCTCTGTGAGCTGGATGGCGGGCGGCTCCCGACCGTCGCGGAGCGCGAGTACCTGGCGTCGGCGGCTGGGCGCGACTTCGAAACCGCGTACCCTTGGGGCGAGCGCAAGCCCAGCTGCAACGAGGCTCTCTTCGGGCGATGGTACGAGCCGACTTACGGCAGCACGGAATGCGCCCGCGATGACCTCGTGGGCCCCGCGCCCGTGAACGCCGAGCCCTGGGCTTCGTTCGACGTCACGCCGGAGGGGGTCGTCGGGTTGGGCGGCAGCCTCGCGGAGTGGACCGCTGACAGCCACCGCGCGTACTCGGATCCTTGCTTCGAGTCCCAGCCTCACTTCTCACCTCGGTGCGATGAAGCGGAGGCGCCGCTCCGCACCATCGCGGGCGGCTCCTGGCGCAGCCCTGCGGCCGAGACCCGCGCGGCGTCGCGCAGTGGGGGGGCGGTCGCGGGCATCGATCCCTGGGTCGGCTTTCGGTGCGTGTACGAGGTGCCGCAGCCATGAAGAGCGGCCTCGTCTCGGCGGCGGCCCTCGCGCTCGGCGCGTGCGGTGGCGAAACGACGCTGCCCCCTCAAGGCCAAATCCTGCTCTACATCGACACCGACGCGCCTTTGGCACGCGCGCCCGGTAGTGCTCCGGACCAGCAGTTGCCGCCGCCGCTCTTCGACCGCTTGCGCATCGAGGTGCGCGACGCGGCCGCTCCGGAAGGCTCGCCGCCGCTCGCGCGCCGAGATTTCCCACTGCACCGCGGCTACTTCGAGAGGGGGCCGGAGTCCGTTGGCATCGTGCCCGAGCTGGGGACGG
Source organism: Polyangiaceae bacterium (assembly GCA_029266615.1). Taxonomy (GTDB): domain Bacteria; phylum Myxococcota_A; class Polyangia; order Polyangiales; family Polyangiaceae; genus PMG-095. The sequence goes on along the minus strand of JAQSWN010000044.1, from coordinate 19,544 downwards.
CGCCCCTTCAGGCGCGGGCGCGCCTCTACCGCAGCACTAACGTGCGGGCGGGGGAGATCGCCGTTTCCAGCACCGTGGACGTCACGCAAGACCTTCCCCCCGTTCCGGCGGAAGGGCTGTTGAAGGTGCTCATGGAGCTCTGGGTCGACGACGCAGGCATGCCGCGCGTCTTGCCCCGAGCGCGGCCGCTCGACGCGACGCCGCGCGAGTCCGCGGTGGGTACCTGGCGCGGCGCCATCCCGCGGCCCTGCGCAGAACCGCCCGGGGCGGGCGAGCTTTGTGTGCCTGGCGGCGCTTTTTGGATGGGCGACCCGGCCTTGCGCGATGACAGTGAGGTCGCGGACGCCGATCGCGAGCGCCTGGTCGTCGTTTCACCCTTCTTCATGGACGTGCACGAGGTCACGGTGGCGGAGCTGCGCGACCACGCCGAAGACATCTTGCAAGCGGGCGCGGAGCTGCCACCTCAATGGAGCGGCAGCTCCGACGGTAGCTCCGAGGACGATTACTCGACGTACACGCCGGGACCGTCTACCAACGACGAAGCGGACGAGCAGGGGACGTTGCCGGTGAACGGCGTCTCCTGGAGCGCGGCGCGAGCGTATTGCCACGCGGTCGGCAAAGAGCTGCCGAGCGAGGCCATGTTCGAGTTTTTGGCGAGCGGCCGTGGCCTCGAGCAAGAGTACGTGTGGGGCAACGACGAGCCTCAATGGTGCGACGACAGTGTCGTCGCGGCGCGGGCCGGGTTCGGTGCGTACGCTTCGTTCGACGGAGCTTGTCGTCCGGCGGGCACCATCGGCGGCCCTCTGCCCATGGGCGGCGGAAAGCGGGACCGCGCGGAGCTCGAAGGCGGAGAGGTGTTGGACCTGGCCGGCAACCTCAGCGAGTGGACCCTGGACTTTTTCAACACCGCGGAGGAAGGAGTCTGGGCTGCGTCCGGCGTGCTGACGGATCCGGTCGCGCTCGAGCCGGGCGCGGCGGGTGATCGCCGAACACTTCGCGGCGGATCGTGGCGAAGCCGCTACGTTCAACTCCGCGCGGCCGCCCGCTTGGGACGCGACCCAGAGGCCGTCAATCGCGCTGTCGGCTTCCGCTGCGCGCGTCGTCCGTAGCGCAGCCCGGGCGCGTTTGGCTAAGATGCACCGCCCCATGCCGCGCGCTCCCACCCTCACCGTAACGCTCGACGGCGGGGACGTGGGGGAGCGCACCTCGGAGCAGGACCCCTGTGGGCCGGCGTTGGTGTTGATGTGGAGCGAGCAAGAGCCGGGGCGCATCGGCGAGCTCATCTTCGCCGAGCGCTTGCCCACCTTCTTCGGGCGGGATACCGAAGCCGCCGAGGTGCGGGCCGCGCTCGTGCGGCAGCGGCCCGGAAGGAACGAGCTCACCGCACCCCCGAACAACGCGTTCCTTTCGCGCCGGCACCTCAAGCTCAAGGCGGTGGAGGAAGACGGCATCGCCCTCGAGTGCACGGGAAAGCGGCCGCTGCTCGTGAACGGCAAAGAGCAGGAGAGAGCCGTCGTGCGTCCTGGCGACTGGGTAGAGCTCCGCGGCCTCTACGCCTTTTCGTGCGTGGAGAGATCGCGCCGCCTGCCCGATCAAGACGAGTCGCCTCATCCGTTCGGCGCTCCCGATCTAGACGGCTTCGTCGGCGAGAGCTCGGCGGCTTGGGAGCTCCGTCGGCAAGTTGCCTTCGCGGCGCAGCGCGCAGCGCACGTGCTGGTCACGGGTCCGAGTGGCACCGGCAAGGAGCTGGTCGCGCGCGGTGTCCACCGTCGGAGCGGGCGCGCCGCACGACCGCTCGTGTCCCGGAGCGCCGCAACGCTGCCGTCCGGGCTCATCGACGCGGAGCTCTTCGGCAACATCGCCAACTATCCGAACGTCGGCATGCCAGAGCGCCCAGGGCTCTTGGGCCAAGCCCACGGCTCCACGCTGTTTCTCGACGAGATTGGCGAGCTCTTGCCGGAGCTGCAAGCCCACCTCTTGCGCGTCTTGGACGGCGGTGAGTACCAGCGCTTGGGCGACGCGCGGCCGCGCCTCTCGGACGTGCGCCTGGTCGCCGCCACTAACCGTAGCGCCTCGGACCTCAAGCCCGATCTGGCCGCGCGCTTTACCTTGCGCATCGAGACGCCCAGCCTCGCCGAGCGCAGCGAAGACGTGCCACTCTTGGCGCGCCACATCGTGCAGCGTATCGCGCAGGCCGACCCGGCCATTGCGCGTCGCTTCCTCGGCGCAGAAGCCGCACCGCGATTCGCGGTGGACTTGATACGCGCCCTCTCGCGTCATCCTTACGGTACGCACGTGCGCGAGCTGGAGGGCTTCTTGTGGCGTAGCCTGCAGGGAAGCCCGGGCGATACGTTGGAGCTCACGGCCGAGCTCGCCAGTCTGCTTCGTGCGCCGGCCGAGCCGCGCGCCGCGCCGACCGTGAGCGCCGCAGAGCTGCGAGACTGCCTTTCGCGTCACGACGGGGTGAAGGACAGAGTCTGGCGGGAGCTCGGGCTCAGTAGCCGCCACGCGCTGCACCGGCTCATGAAAAAGCTGGGCGTGGACGGCGAAGCCGACTGAGCGAGTCTTCAAAGCGGCTCGAGCTGCACCGTGCGCTGCAGCTCGGCGATCGCCTGAGTGCGGCTCTTGACGCCCAACGTCTCGTACACCTCGTGGAGGTAGGTCTTCACGGTGGCTTCACGCAGGCCGAGCTGCTCGGCAATCTCACGGTTTTTGAGACCTCGCGCGAGCAGAGCCAGCAGCTGCTGCGAGCGGAGCTTGAAGCCGTAGTGCTCGCGGAGGCGCCGTGAAAAGAGCGCCCGGCTCGCGGCTTGCCGTCGGAGCCACACGAGTGATTGTCCGTCGGCGGCGCGATCGACCTCGAGCAAGCGGACGTCGGGTGAGCTTGCAAGTGTGAATGGCGACGCGTGCGGAGTGCCGGCCAGCCACGCGCGCACCGCGCTTTCGAGCTCCGGCACGAGCCTTCCGTCTCGCGTCAGCCCCTCCGTGCGGCCATGCTCGGCCAACACCGCGAGCGTCGCGTCGCATTGGATGACGACCTGCCCGCTCAACTCGAGTGAACGAGCGAACAGGCTAGTTGCGGAGCGCGGGTCGGATGCCACGGCGCCGAGCGTCGCAAGCCGTGTGCCAGGGGCGGTGACGGGAAAAATCGGCGTTTAGTGGCGTTGCGCGTGCGCGCGCGCACCGCCGCGCAGCGCGCGCGCACGGTGCGGACTAACTTTGGTTGACCGACTTGCGTCCCCACCACTGGCACTCTCGCGGGTCGCGAACTAAGACCAGGGAGCGGTGGGGGGATAAAAAGAGCGGTAGCCCCATGACGAGAGCACAGATCCACTTCTGTTCGGTTGGTTCCCAGCGCGTTGCGTTCGCGGTTCAAGGCTCCGGACCCGTGCTGGTCCTGGGTCCAGCCTGCGTCAGCGACTTGGAGCGCGAGGCGGAGGAGCCTCGCCTGCGCGCGTTTTACGACCGCCTTGCCGCGCGCTTCACCTTGGTCCGCTACGACCACACTGGGGTCGGCTTGAGCGACCGCGCTCGCGAGGACTTCTCCTTCGAACGGGAACTGCTCGAGCTCACGAGCGTCGTGGACGCGGTTTCGCGGCAGCAGCCGGTCGTGCTCATGGGCGGCTCCTTCGGCGGCCCGGTGGCGACCGCCTTCGCGGCACGTTACCCGGAGCGCCTCTCCCAGCTCGTACTGTACGGCACCTTCGCCGGTGGTGACCAGCTCGCGCCCGCTGGCGCACAGAAGGCCATCACGGACATGGTGCGCGCGCACTGGCGTCTCGGCGCGCGCATGCTCACTTCCATCGTGGCGGTGGGCGTGTCCGAAGACGAAGCGCGGCGCTACGCGCGCTGCCAATTGGGGGCGTCGAGCGGCGAAAATGCCGCCAATCTGCTGGAGTTAATGTACCGAATGGACGTGCGGCAGCAAGCGGCCCAAGTCCGAACGCCCACGCTCGTCATTCACCGCCGTCACGATCGCTCCATTCCGCTAGAAGCCGCGCGGGACGTCGCTTCGCGCATCCCAGGCTCCGGCATGATCACGCTGGAAGGCCAGGTGCACCTGCCCTGGTTCGAGAACAGCGGCGTGCTGGACGCGGCCTTGGAGTTCCTGAACGTGGACGACAGCGACGAGCGCAGCTCCGACAGCGGCGAGCACGCGGAGCTCATTCGCAGCGGAGACGTGTGGGCCATCGGCTGGGCCGGCAGTCGCCACCACCTCAAACACGCCAAGGGCCTTTCCGACATCGCGACGCTCGTGCAAAGGCCAGGTACGGGCGTAGCCGCGCTCGCGCTCGCGGAAGGCATGCCGCACGCAGGGCTGGAGGTGTCGGCGCAGCCGCTGCTGGACGACCAAGCGCGCCGCGAGTTTCGTCAGCGTCTGCGGGACATCGACGTGGAGCTGGGGGAAGCGGAGGCGCACGTGGACTTGGCGCGGCAAGAGAAGCTGACGGTGGAGCGCCAAGCCTTGCTTTCGGAGCTGTCGGCCGCAGCCGGCCTCGGGATGCGGAAGCGCGTCTTCGCGAGCGACGCGGAGCGCGCCCGCAAAGCCGTGACGGCGCGCCTCCGTGACGCCATCGCGCGGGTGCGCGGCGTCCACCCGTCCCTCGGCGAGCACTTAGACGGCGCGATCGTGACCGGCCTGACCTGCATGTACCGCCCGACCCGCCCCATTCGCTGGCGCACTGGTGCGTAACTATCTGTAATAAAACAGTTATTAGCGCCGTCCTGGCGCGCGGCAATCATGTACAGCATATTGCTGTACATGAAAACTCGCGTCACCTTTCGAGTGGCTCCGGACTTGGCGGACGCGTTGCGCGATCTGCCGAACCAAACCCAGTTCGTCGAGCAAGCGCTACGCGAGGCCCTTCGGGAGAAGTGCCCGGCTTGCGGCGGAACCGGGCGCGCCATGTCCCGCTCCGTGCGGGTCTCCAACTTTCGCCGTAGTCAGCTGCCTCCGCTTTCACGCGAGGTCGCGCTCCGGTTGCGAGAGCTGATGACCTTCGCGCGGCGCGCGGCCGCGACCGACCTGGGGCTGCGCGCGGCAGATGACGGGCTCGCGTTCGTCGTTTCGCGCGGGGAGGAAGTATTGCTGCGGGGCTCGCTGGATCGGCACGCGACACGCCTAGAGCTTGGGGGGGGCCACTAGATGGCCTTCGTCATTACACGGCTCTGCCAGGACTGCGTGGACGGCGCGTGCGTGGACGTGTGCCCCTGCGACTGCATCCTCGAGCATCGCCCGGAGCCCGGACAGGAATCGCTCCCACGTCAGCTCTTCATCGATCCCAGCGAGTGCATCGATTGCCGTCAATGTCTGCCCGAGTGCCCCTGGGAGGCCATCTTCCCAGATGACGACGTGCCGGCACCCTTCCGAGAAGACATCGCGCTGAACGCGCTGTCAGCGAATCGGGAGCAGGGCTTCCACGTCCCGGTGGAGCGGCTCCACACTCGCCCCACGGACGAAGAACTCTCGGCGAATTGGGCCCGGTTCGGGGTGGCGCGCGGCGGCTGACGCGACTGGTGGTAGCGTGCTCGGTCATGTCGGGACGCACGTGGCTGATAGCTCAGCTGGATGCGATGCATCGCAGTCGTGGTGGAGACTGGTACTACCGCACGTTCGCGCCGGGGCGGGCCCTCGCCGAGCTACCGGGCGTGCACGTCGTGAACGTAGACCAAGCGCACCGCAAGTTGCCCGAGATTGTGCGGGGGGCCGACGTGCTGGTCGTCAACGGTGTCTGTAGCGCGGACCTGCTCGGCGTCATCGAGGAGCGGCGGCGGGGCGGGCGGGCGACGGTTTTCGAGATCAACGACGACGTTCAGGAGATTCAAGACGAGAACCCGCTCGCCGGCTTCTTTCGGCAGCCGGAGAACGTGCGGCTGTTCCGGCGCCTCGCGAAGAACGCGGACGGCGTGCAGTACAGCGTGCCAGAGCTGGAGCGAGTTTACGGTTCGCTCAACCCCCGTGGGCGGGTCTTCGTCAACCAGATGGTGGCGGTGCCGCCGCTGCGTGCTCCGAAGGCGGAGCCGCTCGTGGTGGTCGGTTGGGGCGGCTCCGCAGGTCATTTCGAAGACCTGGCCGACATCGCGCCGGCGCTCATCCGCTTCGTCCTGCAAGAGCCGCGCGTCGTCTTGGCTTTGATGTGCTCGGATCGCATCTGGCAGCTGTTCGACGCGCTGCCCGACGCTCGCAAGCGGCGTACGCCCGTCGGGAGCCTCGAGCAGTACTACGAGTTCGTCGCCGGTCTCGACGTCGGCATCGCCCCCAACCGCGATCGCGGCTTCAACCGCGCGCGCTCGGACGTGAAGTTCCTGGAGTACGCTGCCTTCGGTGCCGTGCCCGTCGTGTCGCGCCTCGTGCCTTACGCATCGAGCGTGAAGCATGGGAAAAATGGCTTCTTTTTCGAAGGCTCTTCCGCTCTTCTGCAGGTCCTGGGCGCGCTCGTGAACGACCCCGCCATGCGCCGCGGCGTGCGGGAGCGCGCGCACGCCTACGTGGCGGAGCACCGGCTGCAGGCTGCGCACGTCGCCGAACGCTTGCAATTCTACGCCGAGTTGCTGCCTACGGTGCCGGTCGATGCAGAGCCTGAGCGCCTCTTTCAATCGCTGTGCAGGCTCGAGGGGGCCGAGCTCCTCGGACGCCATTTGACACTCGCCCACACGCGCTACGAATCCTCACTTCACGACGGCCTCGTGCTCGTCCAACGAGGGGAGGCACGCGAGCGCGGCGAGAGCCTGCTGCGGGTCGCCGCCGAGCTCGAGCCGGAGCTGGACCTGCCGCACCTCTACCTGGGGGCGGGGCTCGATTCAGAAGCGGAGCTACTCAGCGCGCTCACTAGAAATCCGGCCTCCATTCAGGCCGCGCTGGCACTCGGTGAGCACTACCTGGCACGTGGAAAGCTCATGCCCGCGTTGCAGCGCTTCTTGGGCGCCGCGGAGCTCGCGCCGGGATACGAGATGCCGTACATCCTCGCCGCGTCGACGATGCGAAAGCTGCAGGCGACCAAAGAAGCCGACGAGTTCGAGCGCATCGCGGAAAATCTCGCTCAGGCGGTGGCGCCGCCGGCTCCGCTTCCCTCGTCTCGCGGAGCCGAGCCGGCTTGGCGCTTGCTCGACCAAGGCGTTCACCTGGAGACCTTGAACCCGAACTACGCGCCGACCGGGCTCCTGGAGATGATCGGGAAGCCCCCCCAGCGCGTGCTGGACGTGGGCTGTTTCTGCGGCGGAACGGGCCGCTACCTCAAGCGGCGCTTCCCCCAGTGTGAGGTGATCGGGGTGGAGATGCTGGAACCGGCAGCGCGGGTAGCCGCGGAGGCGTACGACACCGTGCTGCTCGGCACGCTGGAGTCGCTGGACTTCGACGACGCCGGCCTCGCCCCGGGGAGCTTCGATGCCATCGTCCTCGCAGACGTGCTGGAGCACATGGTCAACCCGTGGCAGGCGCTCCTTCGGCTTCGCCCGCTGTTGGCTCCGGACGGCGCGCTCTACGTGAGCCTACCCAACGTCCGAAATTTGAAGCTGATGAGCGAGCTCGCGCGCGGCGCTTTTGACTACGCGGGCGCAGGCATTCTGGACGTGACGCACGTGCGCTTCTTCACGCGCAAGACCGCGACGGAGATGCTGACACAAACAGGATTTGCGGTAGAGGACGTGCGCGTCAATCCGGACGCGCGGCTCGCCTCCGTGTTCGAGGGCAAGGATCTCACGCAGCTGACTCGCGTCGAGCTGGACGGACTCACGCTCACCGACCTCCGACATCAAGACGTGCTGGAGCTCTTGGCGCTGCAGCTCTTCTTTCGAGCGCGGCTGAGCGCCTGAGGGCCGCGCAACCGACCACGACGCGGTCCAGCTCATCTCTCGGGACAACTTGGTCACTCAATCCCGAGTCGAGCAAGAGTGTCCGCGACTCCGCTCCGAGTGCCATTCGCTCCCGCGCCGCTCGTTCAGCAGGGTCGAGATTTTTCGAAAAAGAAGGGGTGTTCGAGACTCGGGGCAATGTCCTGATTTGGACCAAATTTGCTTAATGATTTCGGGCCCGTCGTCGCTCCTCATGAGTTAGTCGCATCGGCGACAATCGCAGCTCGCTTCTGGAGGCGGGGTGGGTGAGCGTCGCTGCGCGGCGGGGCGGGCGAGCGGCGTTGCGGAGCGCGGTGAGCGGCGTCGCGCGACGCGAGGTGAGCGGCGTTACGGAGCGAGGGGAGCGGCGTCGCGCGACGTGAGGTGAGCGGCGTTTGCCGGGCGGGGCGAGAAGGGGCGAGGAGGATTCGACCCGCGGCGCCGAGATGCAAGGCGTCACGCTCGAGCCGTCTCGACATGAATTCGGAGTCCAGGCCGTGAGATGGCGCGCCACTGTCGTGAACAGTCGCATCGGACGATCTCAAAAAAGGTGCGGCCGGATTGTCGTCGTTGCGACTAACTCGGGATAAGGGATCGATGCCGCGAAATCATCCAGCAAATTTAGTCCCAACCGCGACATCGTCCCGCGTCTCGAACACCCCTTCCTTTTTTGAGAATGTCGGCCATGCGGCCACTGGCCAGTGACCACTAGTCAGTGCGCGAGTGCGAGTGCGAGTGTCCCCTCTCGTGGCGCGCAACGCGGACGCGGGACGGCGGAGCGCACGACGCCGGTAAGGGCCGCCGGAGCGCAGCGCAGTGTCGAGCTTCAACGGGAAGTTGAACGAGGCTTCGGCGAAATCGTGCCGAAGGCGATGTTCGAGGAGATGTGGCAAACGACGAAGGCGGCGATGCACCCCCGCGCAGCTTCGTCGCGAAGCGGCCGCGTTCCTCTCCAACGTCGCCCACGAGACGGACAGCTTGGCGCTCGTGGAGGAAGCGGCGAAGCCCTGCGCGTACATGTCCGCCTCTGACTCCGTGCTCGGGCCCGGGAATGAGCTTGCACCGCGAAGGACGGGCACGACGTGCGCTTCCTCGGTGGCGAGGTGGGGCTCCAACAGCGCTCGTATCTCTCGGATGACGCCGAGCGCCGCTTCCACACTTGGCAACGCCGCGAACGCGCGGTCACCCAGCTCGAGCAGCGGATCCAGGCGACGGTGCTGGTCCGCGAGCTCGTCGATGACGGCTGCCAGCTCCGGCGTGCGGTCCCGGAGCATTGGGAACATTCGCGTGTCTCACCGCCGACAAGAGTCATCGTACGAGGCGCGAAGGGTCCTCGTGCAAGCGGCTCCAGACGCTGCCGTGGAGCTGGTTGGTCTGGAGCAGCCAATGCCGAAATCGCTTATAAAGGGCGCGATCCACGGGCTCTGGCTCGCGAAAAAATGTGGCGAGGGAGCCCTGGTGAGTCAAGCCGGGCAAGTCGTAAACGGCGGTGCCGAGGCACTTCACCGGCGTGCCGTGCGTCAGTGACGAAAGGCCGACGGTGCTGTTGATGACGACTGTGCCGACGGCGCCGCGCAGGGCCGCGGGCAGGTTCACGACGTCCACGTAGTGCAAGCGGCCGCGCAGCGCGTGCCGTCGCGTGAGCTCCGAGACGAGCTCGCCGTAGTCCCGGTACGCGCGATCCATCGGGTGCAGCTTGAGCACCAACGCGTGGTCTGGCGGCGCGTGCTCCGCGAACGTTTGCACTACCTCGCGGATGAAGTCTTCGATGCTCGCGTAGCCGGAGTGACCGAGCTGCGAGTCCAGGTGCACCTGCAGCGGCACGAAGAAATAGGGGCCCAGCTCGCGCGTTTCCAAGCGCCGCCCTAACTCGCGGTCGCGCATGGTGTGCACGGCGCGCCGCATGGCCCCACGTGCCCACAGGGCGGCCTGCGGTAAGGGGCGAATGTCGCGATGGTGGCGGTAGTGAGGGTAGAGGGGGCGAAGCGCGGCCGCGGCGGTGGCGTAGGCGACGGTGTGCAGCGCGGACTTTAGGAACGCGTGAGAGATGGGCGCGCGCGACGCTTCCGGCGCGGGCGTTATCTGGCTGAAAAAGTCCGGATCGCGAGGGATTGGGGAGTGCCCGTTCACGCCGTCGCGCTCGAGCGTCACGAAGTCCGGACGCAGGTAGCCTTCTTCGAAAACGAACACTGGCAAGCCCAGCGCCTTGGCGCGTACCACAGCCGCGCGGTGCAAAGGCCGGCAATCACCGAACAGCACTACGCCGTCTACCCCTCGCTCCCGGACGAGGGCCTCGAAGAACTCGGGCCAGTGCGCGAGCGACCCGCGGTAGCGGACGACGCTCGCGCCGCGGAAGTACAGGTCCTCACCGCCGTTGAAGTTCACCTTGGTGACGCAAGCACCCGCTTGCTGGAACTGCCGCGCGACCCGCGCGAAGAAGGGCCCCGCCGGACCCTGCAGCATGAGCAGATGTCGACCGCGGAGCTCAGCCACGTCGGAGCTCCCGGCCGTGCCACCACTCGAGGCCCGACCGCGCGAGGCTCTGCATCTTGATGGCTAACCGAGGCAGCGGAACGCGTCGCGCGCTGGCCGCTCGCGCTAGCTCGCGCACCTTTTCCTCCGCGCTCACGAAGCAGCGCCCGGACCAGCTCACGTAGCGGGGGTAGCGCAGGAGCGCGCCCGCCACGAGCTCGTTAAGCTCCAGCCTCCGCGTACGTCTATCGAGGGGAGCATGGTCCTGGGTGAGGCCCCAACCGGCGTAAAATGGCTGGCCGTACGTCACCACCGGCAGCCCGCGCAGCAACGCCTCGAACCCGACGAGAGACGTCATGGTGTGCACCTCGTGCGCGATTTCCAGGCACGCCGCGAGCGGCACCTGACCTACCACCTGGTCCCAAGGAGGCGTGGTGACGCCGTGCAGCGCCCCCGCGCGGTTGCCGCTGAGCACGTCCGGGTGGGGCTTGTAGATGATGTACGCGTCGGGGTTCGCGCGGCGCACGGCCTCGAGCAGCGTGAGGTTGTCGCCCACGGCTTGCGTGCCGAGTCGCACCGAGGCGTCGTCCGACACTTGTCCGGGCACCAGCAGCACGCGCTGTTCGGGGTGCGCGCCCACTCGCAACGGCTCGCGTCCGGGCAGGTTGTACTTGCTGATGCCGGTCGTCACGATCAGCCTCCGCAGCTCCGCCGCTCGCGCTCGCTCGTCGTCGGTGAACACGGCTGTTTGCAAGATGTTCTCCAGCCGACTCGGCCGCGTCGGGTCGTAATAGATACCGACCGGATCCAGCACGAGCGAGCCGGGCGCGGTGAGATCCGAGCCCAGCCCTGCGGAGCGCAGGAAGCCATCCTCCATGCTCCACAACGGAAAGTCGCGCGCCGCCGCCCACGACTCGAGCTCCGCCGATTTGCGGCTCGCCCAAACCACGCCCGTCGCGTCGCGCAGGTGCGGCTCGAGCTCCGCTGGCGAGGCCACGAAGCGCACCCGCCGCCCCGGCGAACGCAAATAGCGCCGCACGAACGGGCGCTTCCAGTAGCTCATCCCGAAACACACGAAGTTCTGGCGGTTTTCCGCGAAGATCCGACGTTGCAGAGCCAGGTGCTCCAGCACTTCCTCGGCTTCGCAGGGGGCGCCCGAAAGGGGGTTTCGGTAGCGCGGGTACAACAGCATTGCCCCCGCCACGAGCTCGGCCAGCTGCAGCCTGCGCGTGCGACGTGGCGACGGCTGGTGATCCTTGGTGAGCCCCCAGCCGGCGTAAAACGCTTGCCCGAAGCACGTCACCGGCAAGCCTGCGAGCAACGCCTCGAAGCCGAGCTGAGAGCTGACCACGTAGACGTGACGCGCTCGGCGCAGCAAAGCCTGTGGGCTCACATCCCCGCTGACGAGCGTGACGCGCGAGCCGTGACTCCGCCCCGCGAGGTAGCCACGTTTCTTTCCCGCCACTGTCGCCGGATGCACCTTCACTACCACGTGCGCGGTCGGGTGCTCGTCCAGCGCGCACTCCAACGCCTGCTGAAAGCTGCGTGCGTCCGCCAAGGCGCCGCTCACCGACGCGTCGTCGTAAGTCTGGTCCACGACCAGCACGAGCTCGCCAGCGGGCAACCCCGCCGGCAGCTCGTCCGGCGCATGATTGTACTTGGAGACGCCGCTCTCCACGAGGCGCGCCCGCAGCCGCTCGGCGCGCTCCAGCAGCGGCGCGTCTTGCAGTCGCGCGTCGGCCTGCAGCAGTTGCTCGAGCCGCGAAGGGCCCCGCGCGTCGTAATAGATGCCCACGTCGTCTACGACCAACGACAGCGGCGACTCCGACCCGGAGACCCCCACCGAGCGCAAAAAGCCGTCCTCCAGCGCCAGATAGGGAAGACGGTGACGGCGCGCATAGTCACGAGCCCGAGCCGCCGTCGGCTTGTGACCCCACCCCGCGACGGCGTCGAGCGAGCGTGAAGCAGAAGTTCCGGGCCAGAACACGACCGTGCGAGCCCCAGTCAGCGCCTTCAACCCCGGCAGACGGAACACCCCCGCCGTGAAGACTCCTAGGCGAGTTAGCTCACCGCTCATGACGCCAGGATGCGACGAACACGCTCCACGTCTTCTTCCGTGTCCACCCCTCCCGGGGGAAGGTCCGGTATGACCGCAACTTGAATCTTCATTCCGAGCCAGAGCGCTCGCAGCTGCTCCAAGCTCTCTGCTTCTTCGAGCGCGGTTCGCCTGACTTGGCTGAGCGTCAGCAGAGTCGAAACGCGATAGGCATAGAGGCCTACGTGACGAAGAAATAGGTCATCAGGCGCGGAGGCGTGCCCACCGCTCGCGACCTCCAGCTGCCCGCGTAGCCAGGGAATGGGGGCACGGCTGAAATACAGCGCTCTTCCTCCCTGATCCAGAACGACCTTCACGACGTTGGGATCGTGGAGGGCGGCGGAGTCGCGAATCGGAGTCGCAACCGTCGCCAGGCTTGCTTCCGGCTCCGCCGCTAACGTTTGGGCCACGCGCTGGATCAACTCGGGCTCGAGCAGGGGCTCGTCCCCTTGCAGGTTGACCAGTATCAAGTCCGGCTCCAGGTGTAGCCGTCGCGCGACCTCGGCCAACCTGTCCGTACCGGTCTCATGCTCGTTCGACGTGATGATCGCCTCGCCGCCCGCGTCGGTCACGGCGGCCGCGATGCGTTCGTCATCCGTGGCGACGATGCTGAAGCTGGCTCCGGAACGAGCCGCAAGCTCCATGACTCGCACTACCATCGACTTCCCGCCGAGATCGATCAGCGGCTTGCCGGGGAGCCTCGTGGACGCGAAGCGAGCCGGGATCACGACGCCGAAGCTGGGGCCGTCGGCGGTCATAGGATCGCAATCACTACCGCGGCGGATACCGCGATTTGATAGATGACTTGCGTTACGTCCACCGCGTTCTGGAGGACTTTCGTATCTACCCTTGGCGGCACCAAGATCTCGTCGCCCGGGTAGACCACCATGTCCGTATCTCCCACCGCTACCTCCGCATTGGCTCGGATCACGATCACGCGTCCGCGATCCGAGCGATCCGTGAAGCCGCCCGAGTCCTTGATGTAATCCTCAGCCGTCGCGTCGGGCCGGAACATCACCGCCTGCGTCATCATTACCTCGCCACCGACGCGCACCACGTTGGTACGCGCCGGGATCACGATGACGTCGTCCGATTCCAGCACGACGTTGCGCTGCTGGTTGTCACGCGCCGTCACCACTCGACCGAGCGGCTGAATGAGCCGCGCGCGCTCGACGAACTTCTGCGTGAGCTCGGCCTCCCGCACGCGGATGTTCGCCTCGCCCTGCGAAGCCGAGAGCGCGAGCAAGGCGCTCCGTTCCAGTCGAAACAGCGCGTCGTCGATAGCTGTCTTTTGGGCCCTTGCGACCGACGAGCGACGCACGTGCACCGCCCCTGGATTAGCGAGCACCGGATCGACCGATACGTAGTTGAGAACGTCGACGAGCCGAGCCCCACGCCGCACCGCTAAAACCGAAGGCCCGTTGTACTCGCCCTCCAGCCGCACCAAGATCGTCCCCGCACGCCCGTCGCCGCGGAGCGTGATCGCGTCCCCATCTCGCAGGGCAAAGGTTTTGAATTCGGGGACGCTCAGCGTGCGGCTGATCGGCACGCCGTCCCGGACCCCTTCGATGGTTACCTGAGTCGCGCGGGCAGCGCCGGGGACGACGCCGAGCGCGTCCGCTCCGGCCACCGCTCCTGCCTTGAATTCGAGGGTCGCGGGCAGCGACACGTCCCCGCGCATCTCGATGATGGGCCCCCGAGGGTTCACGAGCACCGTGTCCCCGTCTTTGAACTGGAGGGGAGGCATCGCTCCGCGCAACAGAAAGTCGTACAGGTCAATGTCGGCGAGCTTCTGGTCGCCGCGCAACACGCTAAGCCTCCGGTAGCTGCCCAGTCTCGGGTCGATGCCGCCGGCCTGCTCCAAGAAAAATAGGACTGAATCAGAAGGCACACCCGCATAGCGCCCCGGGCGATTGACGCCCCCCGTCACGAACACGGCGACCGGCTTGGCGCTGAGCAAATTCGTGTACACCTCGAAGTTCCGCGCATAGACGCGGCTGAGCCCGGTCCTCACCTTCAACGAGAGCTCCGAGTTCTTCGTGCCCGCTACCTGGACTGGCCCCACGTTGGGAAGGAAGATGTTCCCTTGTGCGTCCACCAAGTAAATGTTGCTGGACTCGAATGCGCCCCACGTATTCACCTGCACGCGGTCGCCCGGCATGACCACGTAGTCCGCGTTCAGGCCGTCCTGCCGCGTCCGTGAGAAATTTCCGGTGAACAGCCGGGAGCCGAAGGGCTCGGGGGTGCCCGCGGCGGGCGGCAGGGGACCGGTGACCGCGTTCGCGGGAGGCGGCGCGGGCTTGGTCTCCTTGTCGCCTGCGAACAGAGCTTTGGGGATCTCCTCGACCGGGCTTAGCTGCGTCGGCAGCTTGGAAAGGGACGTGGACACCGGAGGGGGGCTGTTCGTTTGGGCGAGTGAGGGCTTGCTCCCGGCGAGAGAAGTCAACAGCGCCCATGAGAAGAGCGTAATGAAGAATGTAACTAGGGCTTTCATAGGCGCGCATGCTCCCGCGCGGCCGCGGCAAGCAGACTGACCACACCGAGCAGCATGAAGCTCAGGAAGAAGGCGGAGACGACGCTGCGCAAACGGCGCGGATACGTGGACGAGTCAGGCAATGACGGCTGGGCGATGACTGCCAAATAGCGGTGCTGCCTCGCCGCCCGAGCGCGCGCGAGCTCCAGCGATGCCAGGGTCGATTCGTAGGCCCGCTGCGAGAACTCTTTTTCGACCATCGCCGCTTCGAAATCTGCCAGCGAGCTGTTCAGCCCTTGTGCGGTCTTGGGATTGACGAGCCTCCGGCTCTCGCCGACGACCTGCGCCGACAAGGAGCGCACCTTCTCCTCGGCCGCTTGGACCTGAGGCGCGCCGTCCTGCATGTACGCTTTGAGCTGCATCAGCTCGGCACGCGCGACCGCGAGCGCGCCCTCCAGATGCGTGCGAACCTGCATCGTCGACTCTGCGGTCTGGAGAGGGTTGAAGTCGGCGTGCTTCTGCTGAAGCTCCACGATGACGGCGCGTGCCTGGCGCAATCGCGCTTCGGCATTTTTCACGTCCGCTTCCGCCTGTGCGGTCGCGTCCTGGCGTTCTCGCTCCGAGAGCTTGTTCACCATTTCCTCGCTGTAGCTGAGGATGCTCTTCGCTAACCGATGGGCGCCGTCCGGGCTGAACGCTCGCACCCGCAACATCAGGTGGCCCGTCGTTTGATCGTAGTCGGCCACCACCTTGTGTCCGAAGTACTCGTATGCCTCTTCGAAGCTCGCGCCGGCCGAGAGCCTGGCAATGAGGTCGTTTCGCGAATCCTTATAGTGGCTGATGCATTGGCGCTCTTTGTCCAACCTCGCCAACATGTCGCGCGACAGGACGTAGTCGCGGACATCCAGCGTGTCCCGGCTCGTGCTGCTGCTCACCATCCCGGCGAGCAGACCTTCGACTCCCATGGTCGGTCGAACCTCGGACGACTGCACCGTGAAGACCGCATGGGACTCGTACTGCGAGCTGGCCACCACGCCGTAGTAGGCTGCTGCCGAGCCCGTCGGTAGCAGCACGAACAACAGCAGCATTCGCACCAAGCGCGCTTGGCGTGCGCGCCGAACGGCCTTCGCGTGCGCCTTGGTCGATCCGGCCGACCGCTCTGGAGCGAGCGGCAGCGGCTGCACCTCACTCAGTGTCGTGCGTCCTTCGCCTGGTGACTTCTTCTCGGCGCTCACGGTCATCAGGCAGCCTCGTAGATGCGCTTGGCCTCGTCGACCGAGTCGAAGCAAAGGAGCTGGCCCTCCTTGAGCACGGCGCAGCAGTCGCAGTAGTCGCGTATCGTTCCGAGCTGGTGGGAGACGATGATCACGGCCGAGCGGTTGCGGCGCGCGTCGAACGCAGCTCTGCACTTTTGTTGAAACTGCGCGTCCCCGACGGCGGTGACCTCGTCCACCAAGTAAGCGTCGAACTCGATGGCCATGCTGAGGCCGAAGGCCAACCGCGCTTTCATGCCCGACGAGTAGGTCTTGACCGGCATGTAAAAATATTCGCCGAGCTCGGCGAAATCCATCGTGAACCCGACGACCTCGTCCACGTCCGCCCCGTAGATTCGAGCCACGAACCGGCAGTTTTCCTCGCCGCTGAGGGAACCGTTGAAGCCTCCCGCGAAGCCAATCGGCCACGAGACGCTGCCACTGCGAAGTACGTGCCCGCTGTCCGGCTGTTCCGTTCCGGCAATCACCCGAAGCAGGGTCGACTTGCCCGAGCCGTTGCGCCCCAGAATGCCGATGTTCTTGCGAAACGGAAAGGTGAACGAGATGGAGTCCAGCACGACGTTGGACCCGCTCCGGGTCGCGTACGCCTTCGTGACATTGCTAAGCTCGATCATGTGAGCTCCAATCTGCGACGCGCCATCCGCTCGAGGTTGAGGCCGAAGAACGACAGGACCAGGATCCAGGTAAGCACGTAAGCCACGTCCACGTGCTTGGCGTGGTAACCGGGAAACCAGCCGTTCCGGACCAGCTCGATGGCATGAACGATGGGATTGAACAAAAGCAGCTCCCGGAAGCCGCGCGGTAGCGACTCAACGGGATGAAAAACCGCCGACAGCCAAAACATCGGCCGCACGAACGCCGGAAAGAGCCGCTCCACGCTGCGACTGTAGACGCTGAGCCCGCAACAAACCAGCCCGAAGGACGAGCCAAGCGCGGCCGCCAACAGCAGGCCGACCATGGTTTCTAGCCAGCTATTGATTCGCAGGTCCCCGTTCCAAAGGGCCATTGATCCGAGCAGCACGGCCATCACGACCATCTGCGTCACCGTCTCCAGAACCGCGCGAGCTATCACCAAGTCCAACGGGCGGACCAAGGGGTAGAAGAGCAAGCCCTTGTTGGCGTCAATCGCAGAAAGGCAACGCGTCGCCGCTTCGCGGAATAGAGAGAACGGGACGATGCCGGTCGTGAGGAACGCGAGTAGCGGCATGCCCGGAGGAGTCGAGTGACCCAGGGCGTGGTACATCCCCGCGAACATACCGATCCAGAGCAACGGATGGGCTAGCGCCCATAGGTATCCCAGTCGGCTCTCGCCAAATCGCGTCTTCGTCTCTCGCAGCAAGAGCGCGTGGACGACGTGGAGCTGGCTGAGAGTGCCTTGCATGCCTCACTCCGCGACGGGCCCGCCCGCGAATACGTCCGGGACGAAGAACCACGCGCCGCCTTTCGTGCAGGCGAGGCGAGGAACCGCCTGCTGCCGAGGCTCGTCACTGACGGAAAGCGCGCGACAAGTTCGACCGCTAGCCGCGGTATAGGGGGCCTCCGCCGTGACGCTGAGGTTGCCCATGCGCTGGGCTTTGCCGGAAGGCAGCGCCGGCAAGCGCTGGAGGACGGTGCGTTCGCTCGCGTTCTTGGCGCCGATCGCGTTGCCGGTGTCGTTCGCGTCGGCGACGTCACGCGCGCTGGCGGAGAGGACCGGCGAGCACGCGGCCGACAGGGAGCCGAGCAGGAGAAGGAGCAGGGAACCTTGAAGCCGGGTGCGCGTCATCGGACGAGTCGCCGCAAAAGACCGCGGCCGCCGCGAATCATGCGTCCAAAAGGCGTTGCTCCGCAACCCGTCTGACTGTCGTGGTCGATGACGATACCTCGAACGCTCGTGCGCGTTAGATGGCGCGCGCCAGGAATGCCACAGCGGTGGCGTCGCGCCGACTATTGGTAATGCCGCCACCGATGTCTAGGCGCGCGGCCGCGAAAGCTAGGTCCACCAGCGCCGGCTCCGGCCGCACACCGATCTGCCGCCAGATCGGATCGACGACCGCATACACCTGACTTCGATAGCAGTTGTAGAGCTGGACGAGCTCGAGGTTCCTCGCGGATTGCACGAAAGTACGAACCTTCCCATGTGAGAAGCCGCCATGACGGCTTCGAGTGTGCTTCCGCAAGTTGTTCAGCGTCGCTTCGTCTTGGTCGTCCGGCGCGAAGGGCTCGATGCAGCAGAGCTCGCCCCCAACCTTGAGGAGCCGCGCCAAGGATCGCATGGTCTGGTCGGGACTCGTCAGGTAGACCATGACCTCGACCATCACGATCGCGTCGAAGCGTCGTAGCGCGTCGCTTCCCGTTTCAGGCGCCTCGATTCGCTCCAAGTCTAGAACCTCGAAGGTGATGTTGGAGACGTCGGCTTCTTCGGCGAACGCTCGCATCTTCTGAAAGCGCTCCGCGTCTGCGTCGACCGCTACCCAGCGTTGACCTGGATGCATCATGGCCAGCGCGACCTCCGCCACCGCGGTTCCGCAGCCCGCGCTCATCAGGGTCGCCGAGTCGGGTAAGCGCCGAGCTAGCTCGTGCATGTGCGTGAAGCGTAGGAGTGCGACCGGGCTCATTCCCGCCAGCAATGACAGGACTTTATCGAGCCCCGGATAGCCCTCTCCGGCTCGCGGTAGCGTTCGCGTACCGAGCACCTTCAACGCCGCGGAAGCGTCCTCCGCGGACGAGAATGCGCGACGGGGCGTGCGCGGAGGGGCGACCAGCTCCGACTCCTGCTGGGCGGCTGCCGCATCCACGTCCGAAAAATCCGAGAACGAGAAGCCGGCATCGATGAGGAAATCCAGTAACTCGCGCAGGGTGTCGACGATGTGCGGGCCGAACGTCCCGTGGTGGGTCATCAAGCCGATGGGTCGCCGACCCTCGGCCTTCCCCGTGCGTCGCAAGCGCAACAGCCGCGTGATGTTGCCGATGACGAAATCGAGCTCAAGCGGCGAGCGCCCGTGCTCCGCGAGGACCTGGCAGTCTAGCTGGAGCGGGACGGCGTAAGGCGCGGACTTCGCGTTGCCAGAAAAGCACGCTAGCCCCGCCCTTTTCAGCAAGAAACCGAACGAACGGTCGAAACGCCCCCACGGCGGCACGAACATGTTCAGGAAGCGTTCGCCCGCCTTGGCCCTCAAGAGAGTCAGGCCGTTCTGCAGCTCCGTCAGCACCGCGCTGGGCGAGCGCTCGGCGGGGTACTCGCAAGCATCGGCGCCGGGGGCCGCGTGGTTGACGTGCGCGTAGCCGTGGAGCGCAAGGCGTCCACACTCGGCGCTACGGACGGCCTCGCTGGCCCGCTGCGTCAGCCGCGTCGGAATGGCAGCGAAGGCGACGTGGATGTGCCGCTCGTTCGCTAGTCGCAGGCACGAGTCCAAGGCCG
>JAQSWN010000254.1 GCA_029266615.1 Polyangiaceae bacterium | reverse complement strand
GACGGACGTGACCGGCTCGGTCATGCTGCCCGAGGGCATCAAGATGGTGATGCCGGGCGACAACGTCACGGTCGAGGTCGAGCTGATCACGACGGTCGCTCTGGAAGAGCAGATGCGCTTCGCGATTCGCGAAGGCGGCAAGACCGTCGGCGCCGGCGTCGTGACCAAGATCATCGAGTGAAAGACTAGTAAATGGCCGACGCAACAAAGATTCGCATTCGTCTCAAGGCTTTCGATCACCAGCTGCTCGACAAGTCGACGACGGACATCGTGGAGACGGCGCGCCGCACGGGCGCGCGCGTCGCCGGACCGATTCCGCTGCCGACCTCCATTCGCAAGTACACGGTGCTCCGTGGACCGCACGTGGACAAGAAGAGCCGCGAGCAGTTCGAGGTGCGCACGCACAAGCGCCTGATCGACATCCTCGAGCCCACCCCCCAAACCCTGGACGCCCTGATGAAGCTCGACCTATCCGCGGGCGTGGACGTCGAGATCAAGAGCTGAGAAGGCCATGGCAACAGTAGACGTTTACAACTTGAAGCGCGAAAAGGTCGGCAGCGTTGATCTCGCTGACGAAGTCTTCGCGGCCGACGTGAAAGAGCAGCTGTTCCACGAAGTCGTGGTGGCCCAGCTCGCTTCGCGCCGCGCTGGTACCCACGCCGCCAAAGAGCGGTCGGCGGTGTCCGGCTCGAGCAAGAAGATTTACAAGCAGAAGGGCACCGGTCGGGCGCGTCACGGCTCGATCCGCGCGCCGATCTTCGTCGGTGGTGGCCGCGCGCACCCGCCGAAGCCGCAAGACTGGAGCTACCGTCCGCCGCGTCGCGTGCGTACGGCCGCGCTGAAGAGCGCGCTCAGCCTCATCTTGAAGGAAGGCCGCCTGACCGTCGTCGACAGCATCGACCTCGGCGAGGCGAAGACCAAGAAGCTGGCCGGCGTCCTCACGACGCTCCAAGCCGGCAAGAAGACGCTGGTCGTGGACGACGGTGGTAACCAAAACCTCCGCCTCTCGATCCGCAACCTGGAAAACAAGCTGTTCCTGCCGCCCGAGGGCGTGAACGTGTACGACCTGCTCAGGCACGACCACCTCGTGCTGTCCAAGGGTGCGATCAAGGCCCTCGAAGCTCGCTGCCTGGACAAGGCCGACAGCGCGGAGGCGAAGCAGTAATCATGAAGCCCACCGACATCATCAAGCGCCCGGTGGCGCTGACCGAGAAGGCCACCCGCCTCAAAGAGGCGAACAAGGTGATCTTCGAGGTCGCGCTCAGCGCGAACAAGCTCGAAATCAAGTCCGCGGTCGAGACCCTCTTCAACGTGAAGGTCGCCGACGTGAACACGCTGGTTCAGCGCGGCAAGCTCAAGCGCATGGGTCGCGGCCTCGCCAAGCGCCCGAACTACAAGAAGGCAGTCGTCACGCTCCGCGAGGGCAACGACATTCAGTTCTTCGACGAGTCGAAGGAATAAGTCATGGGTATCCGAGCCTACAAACCGACCTCACCCGCGCGTCGCTTCTACACGGTCAGCGACTTTGCGGACATCACGACGGACACGCCCGAGAAGAGCCTGCTCGAGTCCAAGTCGAGCACCGGTGGCCGCAACCACTACGGTCGCATCACCTCGCGCTTCCGCGGCGGTGGCCACAAGCAGGCGTACCGCCTGGTGGACTTCAAGCGTAACAAGATTGGCGTACCGGCCAAGGTCGCGGAGATCGAATACGATCCCAACCGCACCGCGCGCATCGCGCTCTTGCACTACGCGGACGGCGTGAAGGCGTACATCCTCGCGCCGGACGGCTTGAAGCAGGGCGACACCGTCATCTCGAGCCGTAACGCCGACATCAAGCCGGGCAACAGCCTGCCGCTCGCGGTCATCCCCGCCGGCACGATGGTGCACAACGTGGAGCTCCGTAAGGGCAAGGGCGGTCAGCTCGTTCGCTCGGCGGGCGTCGCGGCTCAGCTCATGGCTCGCGACGGCGACTACGCGACGGTCAAGCTCCCCTCCGGTGAGGTGCGCAAGATCCACATCGAGTGCCGCGCCACCGTCGGCCAGGTCTCGAACCTGGAGCACCAGAACATCAGCCTCGGTAAGGCCGGACGCGCCCGTTGGCTCGGTCGTCGTCCGCACAACCGCGGCGTTACCATGAACCCCGTCGATCACCCGATGGGTGGTGGTGAAGGCCGCACCAGCGGTGGCCGTCACCCCTGCTCGCCGTGGGGCCAGCTCGCCAAGGGCCTCAAGACGCGCAACAACAAGCGGACGGACGGCATGATCGTCAAGTCTCGCAAGGCGAAGGGAAGCTGATAGATGCGCAGCTTGAAGAAGGGCCCGTTCATCGACGGCCACCTGCAGAAGAAAATCGACGTCATGGTGACGTCGGCCAAGAAGAACGTGATCAAGACTTGGTCGCGTCGCTCGACGATCATTCCGGAGGCGGTCGGTCTCACGTTCGCGGTCCACAACGGCCGCAAGTTCGTGCCCGTGTTCGTCACCGAGAACATGGTCGGTCACAAGCTGGGCGAGTTCGCGCCCACCCGCACTTATCACGGTCACGCCGGCGATAAGAAGGGTGGAGCCGGCGCCAAGCCCGGTGGTGCGTCGCAGGCTCCCAAGCCCGCCGCGCCTGCTGGCAAGCGCTGAGACTCTAACTCTCGGCAAGAAGCCGGGCAGCTCCTCACGGAGCTCGCCCGGCTTCGTTCGTTTCAGGGCTGCGAGTCCGGACGCCGTTAGCCGGCGCGCTCCGCCTGCTCGAGGATGGTGAGCAGCGCGCGCATGGCGTTCAGCATCGGCTCCTCATCGACCTCACCTTCGCCCTCGGCGAGACGAAGCTGTGCTTGCAGGCTTTCGCGAGTGACGCCGAGCCGGTTGGCGACTTCGATGACGACGGCTGCCGAAAACGTCGTTGGTTGGGCCATGGCGGCCAACCTAGCGGGAGGAGCGCGTCAACGCGAGAAGTTCTGCACCGCCCAGACCTTGCCGGCGGCGGTGGTGTAGAAACCGCAGGCGACCTGGGTCACGTCGGGGTCGGTCATGTTGATGAAGTGGCCGTGCGTCTGGTAGCACTCGCCGCTGCAGTCGGGCGTAGGGGGAGGGCCTTCGTCCCACATTTGCTGCATGCACAAGCCGACGACCTGCGCGTTCGAGCCGTACGCCGGGCATGAGTTCTGAGAGCCGCCCGGTTGGCAGATCTTCGCGCGGCTGCCCGCGTGGGCTTCGTTATGATCCGCGTCGTACTTCGCCATCTGATTGGCGCAGTCCTCGCCGTCCATTCGGCGTTTCAGCGCGGGCAGGCACGCGCACTGCGTGAGGAATTGGTTGATGCGATCGACGCAGTCTTGCTGGAGGTCCCCCGTGGTGGGGGGGGGGTTTAACTTGCAGTCCAGGTTCTCGACGCAGCTGGCGCTGCCTCCGCCGCCCGTGCTCGCTCCGGCGCCGCCGCTAGCTCCGCCCGAACCTGCCGCGGCTCCGCCGCTGGGCGCGCCCGTGCTCGAGCCCGCGCCGCCCGCCGGCCTGCCACCGTTCGGGGCACCCGCCGTCGAGGTGCCGCCCGTCGAGGTGCCATTCGTCCCGGCGGCCCCGCCGCTGACCATTGAGCTGCCGCCGGAGGTGGTGGCGCTCCCGCCCACGGCCGTTCCGCCAGCGCTGAACCCCGCCGTGCCCGGCGTGCCGCTCGGCCCATCAGGAGAGCTGCTGCAGGCCAGTGCGAACGCCAAAACGCCGAGGCTCTCGATGCGCATACGGTGATGTGTCCCATCGTGAACGCCACCGCTCATCTAACTCCGATATGGCCGCTGGGCGAAAATGTTCCGCCCGTGCTCGCACGCCTGCTAACGCACGGCGCGCAGCCCTGAGGTGGACGTGCGTGTCGGGGGGCGGAGCGGAATCCGCACGAAGAAGGTAGTGCCGCGGCCAGCAGCCGTCTCGAAAGTGAGCGACCCCCGGTGGCGCTCCACCACGACCGAGCGCGCGATGGCGAGGCCCTGCCCGGAGCCGCGCCCGACGTCCTTCGTCGTGAAGAAGGGATCGAAGACGCGCGTCTGCACCGCTTCCGGAATTCCGCCCCCGTCGTCGCCAATGCTGACCAGCGCGTGATCGTGGTCGAGCTCCGAGGTGATGGTGATCCGGCCGCGTCCGCGCTGCGGTCGGTCCTCAATGGCGTGTACGGCGTTGATGAGCAAGTTCAAGAACGCTTGGTTCAGCTCGCCGATATGACAGGCCACGAGCGGCAGGTCCCCCAGGTGGAGCTCGATGTCCGCGACTCGCTCGTACTCGCCGTGCGCGATCGTCAGCGTCGTCTGCAGAGCCTTGTTCAGGTTCGCCGGGCGCAGGTCTGCGCCGGTGGGGTGAGCGAAGGCTTTTGTCGCCTTCACGATTTCCGCCACTCGATGCAGGCCGTCCAGGGCGCGATCCAGAGCACCCGGCAGCTCTTCGAGCAAAAACGGGAGATCCGCCTCCTTCTCGACGCGCAGCACCTCCGCCCGCGCCGCGGCGAGCTCTTCCGCCGGGGCGCCTTGCTGCTGCAGCCGCGTGAGCGCCATTGCGCGCGCCACGATGTGGGCGATGGCGGCGAAAGCTTCCCGGGCGAAGTGCACGCTGTCGCCGACGAATTGGATGGGGGTGTTGATCTCGTGGGCGATGCCGGACGCCAACCGCCCAATCGACTCCAGCTTGCTGGCGTGTAGCAGCTCCGCCTCGAGCTTCTTGCGCTCCGTGAGGTCGATCGCCACGCACACCATCGAGACACTCGCGCCGTCGAGCAGCGTGATCGAGAGCAGCACCGGGATGCGGTCGCCTCCGGCGCGGCGCAGCTGATGCTCGCCGCGAAACACCTGCCCTTGCGCGGCCAACTCCCGCAAGACGTCGATGCTCGGTTTTTTTCCGGAGAACAAACGCTCGTAAGGCTCGCCGATCAGCTCTCCCTCGGAGTGCCCGACGAGCCGCAAAGTCTCGCCGTTCACCGCCTCCAGCAAGCCGTCCGCTCCGAAGACGAGGATGGCGCCGGGCACGGCCCTAAACAGCTCCGTGAGCGACTCCGTGGTGGCCTGAAGGCGCTGAGACGCCAAGTACACCTCGCGCGCGCGGTCCTCCAGCATGGACTCCAGGATGCGCACGCGCTCCTCCGATCGTGCGAGGCGGCGTGCCAGTATCGCGGGGTCGTTCGTGGTCATCGCGAAAATCGCAGCGCAAACTCGCAGGTCGGGGCGCCTTCGCTCATGCACGACTTTTGCTCGCGGGTGAACGGCACCCCGAAATAGTCCGCGGTGCCGTCCAGCAAGCCCTCGAACAGTGCGCACAGCTTGCGCTTCGACTGGTAGTGCAAGACGAGCTCGCGGGGTCCGGGGTCTTCGAACCAGATGCGCGGCGGCTCGGCGTTCTCGAACAGCTTGCGCACCTCGACGTGGATGATGCCGTCCACCGTGCACAAGAAGCTCTTGGGGTGATGGTGGTCGCGGACGAACGCCTCGAACCTGGCTGCGAGCCGCGGCATCGCGTAACGACCGAACGCGCGCAGGGCGGCCGGGGTAGCGATGCCGAGCTCGGCCGTCGTCCGCTCGACGATGGCGAACAGGTCCGAGTCCGGGTAGGTGCCGGGACCGACGAAAGGGCTTTTGGTGTGGAGCGGGCACCCCGTCATGACCTGCTCGAAGCGCTCCTCGCCCCACCCGTCGACGATGAAATCCTCCAGCAAATTGAAGATGATGCCCTTCATCGCGCCTCACCAGGCAAGCGGCTGCACTCCACCGGGCTTAAGTGCCGCCGGGAGCGCTCCGTAGCTGCTGGCCATGGGATACATCGCGTCCCGCGGCTACCGGCGCGAGCTGCTGTTCGGGGACTCGCATCTCAAGAGCGAGCTCGTCCCGGAGCTCGCGGCCATGATCAATACTTGGTCGGGCTTCCTGAAAGGCGAAGCGTACCGGGGGCGCATGGAGCGGATCCTCGAGCTGGTCGCAGAGCACGGAATCGACCGAGTACTGGCGGACGTGAGCCGGATACGCTCTCTCATCGCTGAAGACCGCGTCTGGACCAACGAGGTGTGGGCGCCGCGCGCGGTGGCGGCCGGGGTGAGGGCGATGGCGGTCGTGCTGCCGCAGAACGTGTTCGCGCAGCTCGGGGTGACGCATGTCGTGGAGAAGTTGGGCGAGGTGCGGATCCTCACCGCCCAGTTCGACGACGCCTTGGACGCTCAGCGCTGGTTGGAGTCGCCGGAGGCGTCCGGCCAGAGCTCGCAGAACGGCGCGGCCGGCAGCGCCTAGAGTAGTAGCCCTGCAGCAAGTCGGACTCGAGAGCACGCTACGCGGAGCGTGATCGCGGTCGAACCAGGGTACGAAGGATCGTGAGCGCCAATAGTAGCCAGAGCGCGCCCGACCTCCCAGACCCTCGTCCCACTCCGCACCCCGATGCGTCGCGGCCGACGTCACCCGCCGCGGGCGGAGAAGCGAGCGGCGCTCCACCGGTGCTCACGGAGCCCCCCGCCGCGCTCGCGCCGCCGTTCCCACTGCCGCCAACGTTCGACCCCCCGGAAGGCGCCGCGCAAACGCCGTTATCGAGCTCGCCGTCGCAGTCGTCGTCGAACGAGTTGCAGCTCTCTTCGCGGGGCTCTCCGGGGCGACAATCCAGCGCGCTGCAGGTGGAGCTGTAGCGCGCGCACCAGCCGGCGCCGCACTGCGGCCGAACCCGCTCGTCCACGTCGCCGTCGCAGTTGTCGTCCCTCTCGTTGCAGGTCTCGACCGCACGGGGGTGGACCGCGGCGTTCAGGTCGTCGCAGTCGCCGCCGGAAGCGGCATAGCCCACCACGTTACCGCAGCCGATCTTCGCCGCGCCACGCGCTACGGAGTAGAAGCCGTCCCCGTCAGCGTCGGGCCATTGCTCTACCGGCTCGGCGCCCTCGTCGACCTCGCCGTCGCAGTCGTCGTCTTTCTTGTTACAAACCTCCGCGCCGCCGGGGTGCGCCTTTTCGTCGTTCTCGTCACAATCTCCGTCTCGATCCGCGAAGCCGGCGGTCGCGGGCTCGCCTTCGCAGTGAAGTCGAGTGCCGAGCGACTTCATCCCGTAGCCATCTCGGTCGAGATCCACGTACGAAGGAACGCCCTCGCAGCCGTAAGTCCAACCGAACTCGCCGAACGCTGGCGAGTCGCCGCTGGAAGTGCCGCTCCCATTGCCGGCCAGCGCCGCTACCGAAAAGTGCACCGTCCCCGGTGTGGCGGGCGCCTGCCACGCGAACGTGAAGCTCACGACGCCGTCCTGGGCGGCCCTCGGCGACGAATGCGCGAGCCCTTGACCCAGCGTGGAAAGCCCGGTGCCCGCTCGCACGGTGCCCACGTTGCCGCTGGTGATGAAAGCGCCCCCTACGGCCAAAGACGGCCCGCGGAGCTCGAGCGTGAAGGTGACGGTATCACCTGGCCCGAACGCAGCCGGCGCCGCGCGCATCGAGAGCTCGGTCGGCACCGCGTCGGGCGACCCGTGACACCCGCTGCAGCTGTCCACCGCGATGCCCCGCGCTCGACCCTGGGCCGAAGGCGAGGCGAGCAGGAGCGCCGCGACCGCGGCGCCCCACAGCGCGTGCCGGACGCGAGCAAGCGAACGGCCCATGTCCAGGGACGTCAGGCTACGAGGTCGGAGAAGATACCCTTCGGCAGCTCAGCATCCCCGAAGTTGTCGGTCGGCACGCCCGCGGCGGTCAACAGCGTGTTCAGCATCTTGTTCACGCCGGACACCGAGCCGTCTCCGCCTTTGCCGTCCTGGCTGCCGCCCGGCATCTGCCCGTTGCCCATCGTGAGGAACTGGCCCTTCTTGAAGTACCCGTTGGCGGTACCGGCCAAAATCCACGGCACGTTGGTGAACGAGTGCGCACCGGTCGCGCACTGGTTGCACCAGATGGATACGCCCTGGTCGAAGAGGGAGCCGGTGGGAGTCTGGTAGCTCGAGATCGCGTCGAGCAAGTACTTGTAGTGATTCATCATCAGTCGGTCCACCGCGTGGCAGAGGTCGACTGCGTTGGCCATCGTTCGGTGCGAGGCGTCGTGGAATTTGAAGGTTTGGCCGTTGATCGTGTACTGGTGATCGTCGATACGATCGCCGATTTTCAGCACGCCAACCCGCGTGTAGCCGGAAGCCACCGCGAACGCCATGAGGTCCATATGGAGCCGGGCGGACTGCTCCCGCGTTGCCTGCTCGTACGGCTTCGGCTCGAGCTGCTTCATCGTGGCGACGGTCGCCTCCGGCACCGTGACCATGGTGTCGCCGATCTTCACCTCGATGTCGCGGATCGCGGTCAGATGCTGATTGAGGCGGTCGACGTCACCTTTGCTCAGGTCCGTGCGCCGGAGCAAATCTTGAATCTGCGGGCGAAGCAGGTCGTTGATGCTCTTGCTCCGCTTGGCGCGGAGCTCCTGAGCTGCGGTCTCGGCGGGGTTGGCGGTGCCGCCGTTACCGACTACGCCAATGATCTGCTGGTAAGCCTTGTACGGCGCGTCGATGTAGACGCGCGGCTGGCGAGGGCTCACGTAGGAGACGTAGCCGGGAATGTCGAAGCCGGTGCCACCGGGCGCGAACATGCCTGCGTGGAGCGCCAGTGGGTCACGCCCGGCGGGGTTCTTCGCCTTCGCGATGGCGGTGTCCACCGAGATGCCCTGGGCGAGGGCGTTCGTGCCACCGGCCGTGATCTTGGCCGCGGTCAGGATCTGAGCGTCGGCGGCGGAGTGTGAGCAGCCCGTCGAGCTGTAGGGCAGGTTCACGCCCTTCACGATGAGCAGACGCTCGGCGTAGTCCGAGAGCTCGCCGGTCGCGCGCGTCGCCTTGTCCGCGAGCATGCTGGCCTTTGTCAACGAGCCGTTGGCAGTCGGCCAGAACCTCTCCGCCTCTGGGGCGCCGCCGAGGGTGACGCCCGACTGCACGACGCCGTTGTCACTCACGACGATGAGGACGAAGGGCGAGTCCATGGCGTCCTGCGCCTGGGCGTTCCTGGGCAGGAGCGCTTCGAGCATGGGGAGGCCGAGCATCAGGCCACCCGCGCCGCGGAGCACGAGGCGTCGATTCACTTGGGGAGCGCGCATTCCGTTGTCCTTCATGGGCAGGCCTCGAGTCACGGCAGACGATTGAGGAAGGCTTCGCTCGTCAATGGCGTCCTCTTCCGGCTGGACAGGACGGCCGTTGAGGTACGAGATCATGTTCTCCACGTAGCAGTGGTGCGTCTCTTTTGCCTCTGCCAGCGCGTGAGACAGCTCGACCCCGTTGGAGAAGGACTTGAGCTCGCCGTCGAGCCTGTAGCTCGAGGCGGCGTCGATCGTCTTGCCTTGTTCCATGGTCCGGTACCTGCCGATCGCGTCGTAGTTTTCGAAGGCGTAGCCGAGCGGGTTGAGCAGGGTCATGTGGCACCCCTCACCGCACGTGCCCTTGCCGGTGGTCATCTCCACTCGCTCGCGATTCGTCATGTTCGGTTGCAAGTCGATGAGCGAGGTCGCCCGCGGATCGGGCGGGGGGAGGTCTTTGCACAGCAGCCGGGTCGCGATGAACACGCCGCGGTGAATGATGTCTGGATCCGCGCCCTTGGAGTAGGACGTGAGGAAGCCGGGCTGAGTCAAGATGCCCGAGCGTAACGTCGGGTCCAGGTCCACCTTGACGAGCTCGTCCCCGGTGAAGTTGCCGCTAACCCCGTAGAGTGGGGCTAGCTTGGCGTTCACGAAGCCGACCGGCGCCGTGTAAAAGTCCTTCACGCCCTTACCGGAGTCGAAAATCCAGTCGATGAACTGGAGCACCTCGCGCCGCATCGACGCGGGCGTGTCGACCTGGAACTCGGGGAACATCGTCGCGTTGCGCTCGATGCCGTCGTACGTGCCGAGCCGGTAGACTTGGAAATTGAAGTTGCTCAGGCCGTCCGTCCCGCGTCCGCCTGCCAGCAATCGCTTCGCTTGCTCCGCGACTTCGGCTGGCGTCGTGAGCCTCCCGGCGTCCGCGGCCGCGGCCAGCTCGTTGTCCGGCATCGTGTTGGTGAGCGCGAACGCGAGCTTGGCTGCGACCTCGTGGGAGCTGAGCGCAACCTTCGCGGCGCCCGGCGTCGCCGTGCCCAGCTCGGTCCGGTAGAGGAAGTGCGGCGACTGGAGCATCGCCTCGATGACCAAGCGCGCGCCGGCTTTGAACGCGTCCACGCTGGGGTCGAGGGTGGGGCCTTGATTGAACAGAGCAAGGTGCGCGGTCACCTCCGCTTCGGTCAGTGGTCGGCGAAAGGCACGCCGACCGAAGCTGGTGATGAAGGCGTTCGCTTTCCCGGCCCCATCCGTCGGGGCGCCGGGCGGGAGGAGCATGCTCAGCGTCGCGTCCGTCGCCGTCACTTTCGTGGCGAGCTTTTCGGCCGCGACCGCCAGTTGCTGGCGTAGCTGCTCCGTGACGTAAAGAGCGTCTGCCTCCGTGTCGAAATTGATGAGCGCGTCACCCGAGACGTTGTTCTCCACGTCCGCGATGTCGGTCAGCTGGAGCAGGTCCTTCACCGTGTTGGACCACTGCTGCCGGCTCAGGCGAGCCATGCGCGGCGTTGGCGTCAGTACGGTTGCCGGCGGCGTTGCCGGGATCGCGTACGGATCGCCGTTGCCGTTGCCGGCGGCGGCGGCGGCGCCCGCGGAGCCACCGGTACTGACGGAGCTGGTGCCGCCCATCGAGCCCTGGCCGGGATTGCCCGGTACCCCGTCGGGGCTGGAGCAGCCAAAGGCGCATGACACCGCCAGCAGCGCGGAGAGTGCCCGGCCATACCCGCGTGCAGGGAACGGAAGCGCCCTTTTCACCCCCTGCACTTCATTTAGCGGGATGGTTGGAAGGGCTTGAGCACACGTCGACGATGAGTCCAACTGCATGGGGACCTTTGGAATTGTCGCGGGCCGACCGCGCTTGTTACGACCCTGAACACAGGCCGAAGGTTTGTTCACCCGGCCGCGGAGCCGCGCACCTGTGGTTGGTGCAGTCGGCCCGGGCGCAGGGGTTAGAGAACCAGACTTGGACAAATGAAGCGTTCCCGTCGGCCCCAGGCGAGTGGGGGCCGTAATCGTTTAGTGCGATGAGCCTCGCTCAACTCGCTCAAGAAAATGAAGCGCCACTCGGGCAGTGACGTTGAAGATATTCGGTCTAGGCGGTGAGGGTGAGCTTGGAGCCGTCGCGCGTTTCCATCCGGGAGTCGCCGCTTGGGGAAGTTCTTGCTCCACCGCGTGCTGCTCGTCCTGCCCCAGCCGTCAACGATGAGGACGAGCTCAGCGCGGGTTGGGCTCGCCGGAGGCGTCCGGCCAGGCAAGCTCGCAGAACGGGGCCGCCGGGCGCGCATAGTAGTAGCCCTGCAACAAGTCGCACTCTAGCTCCTGGAGCCGCGCGGACTCCGCCGCCGTCTCCACGCCCTCGGCGATGACGAGGATGTTCAGCTTGTCACACAGCGCGATCACGCTGGAAATCAACGCGGCTTTGGTCGGGGAGGAGTCCACGCCGCGCACCAGCCCCATGTCAATCTTCACGAGCTCCGGCTGCAGGAGAGCAATGCTGCTGAGGCCCGCGTAGCCGGCGCCCAGGTCGTCGACCGCGACGCGGTAGCCAAGGGCGCGGAGCCGCGTCACCTGGGCCCGCGCGCTCTCCAAGCTGTGTAGATCGGAGCGCTCGGTGATTTCGTAGATGATACGCGCGGCGTAGGGGAGGAGCTCCGACTCTTCCGAGAGCAGCTCCGGGTCGTCGAGCGACTCAGGGTGAAGGTTGATCAAGAGGTTGCTGGCGTCGGGGAGAGCCGGCATGACTTCGACGATTTTCTTGCGGATGGCGCGGTCCAGCTCGCGGACGCGTCCGAGCTCTTCCGCCGCCGCGAAGAACGCGCCTGCGTGGGGGATGCTGGGTTCACGAGTGCGCGCCAAAATCTCGTACGCGAATACGCCGTGCTCCGAGATGGAGACGACGGGCTGGGCGACGACGAACAGGGCGCCGAGCGCGAGAGAGAAATTTTTGGCCAGATTTAGCCGAAGGCCGGTGTCCAGCTCCACCGCTGCCGCACGGCGCTGCGCTTCGCGCGCGTGCGCGGCTTCTTTCAGGCACGCCAGGAGCTCATCGGCGCCGCACGGCTTGCGTAAGAAGCGGAAGATGCCGGCCTTGTTGATGGCAGAGATGGCGGCGTCCAGGCTGGCTTCTCCGGTGAGAATGATGCGCACCGTCTCGGGGTATAGCTTGCGCACCTCGGCGAGCAGCTCTGAGCCGGCCATGTCTGGCATCTGCTCGTCGGAAACGACGACGTCCACGCTCGACGCCGCCAGGAGCCCCAGCGCCTGCGCCCCCGAGTTCGCCACCAGCACCTTGAAGGGGGCCTTGCGGAACATGATTCGGAAGTTGGCGGTGACGTGAGGCTCGTCGTCCACGAACAGAACGGTGGTAGGCGAGCCCGCGACGAGGCTGGGCGGCGCTTGCGAAGACAGCGACGGATTCATAACGCTGACCAGCTGAACGGCGGACTCCAGGGACGCATGAGTCGCTGCCTCAACTTGCGATAGACGTGAGACGCTCGGACACGCCCACAACCGGCGCGAACCTGCGCGCGAGTGGTACGGCCACGTACGCGGCATCCCGTCACCACCTGGAGCTCTTCCGAAGCGGACAGGCCTACGGAGCCGCGTCCGGCAGCTGCCACTTGTCGAGCAGGTAGCTCTCGACTCTTTGCTGCTCTTGCCGCCCGAGAACGCGCGAGTACAGAACAATCTCGCCGATACTGCCCATGAATTTGCTGCAGTTCTCGTACTGGCTGAGGCCGATGAAGTTCTGCTCGCGCAGCTTGCGCTCGGCGAACGGCATGTCCTGCGAGCCGACGAACGAGCCATTGGCGCTCAACTCGGCGATAGCGCCCATATCGTTGCCCGACTGCTTGTAAGTGACCTGGCGCATCACCCCGAGGTCGAAGACTTCCGTGGCCGAGTCAAACCAGATGTCCGCGACCTCGAAGTGCATCGCGAGGCCGCCGTGGCCGAAGTAGACGTCGTCGACCTCGATGCCGTTCGAGAGCTCGACGATCGCGGCGCAATTCGAGTCCTGGCTGCGGCCAGCGATGGCGAAGAACGTGAGCCCGCCGTCGATCGGCGCGTCGATCGGCGGCAGCTCGAAAAAGGTGTTGCCGTCGAGCTCCACCACCGGGAGTGGCAACGGCCCCGTCTGGCTCAGCACCGGTCGCTGGGTCGAAAGCCCTTGAACGGCGTGCTGACCGTTACCGGATTGATCCGCCCAGCGTTCGATGCGCCCCGACGTCTGCGTGATGCCCGCGTCGGCTTTGAACCAGTACACGAGCCCCTCCAAGGAGATGGGTGGAGGCGGCTCAGGCTCGCTTCCGCTGCCGGCTTCGCCACCGCTCGTTGCTGCGTCTCCGGCTCCGGCTCCGGCTCCGCCCTCCGTAGCGCTCGTGCCTCCCATCCCCGGACGCGCTCCGCTACCTCCGTTACCTCCGACCCCTGCGCCGCCGACACTGCCTCCCTGCTTCCCGGCTCCGGACGTCGTGCCAGCAATGCCTCCGCTGCCGCTCTCCCCGCCCTGGCCGTCGTGGTCGACGTGGAAAGCGTTGCCGCCGCAGCCGGCCGCCATCGCGACCAGGAGCCAAAATCCCCGCCTCATC
>JAQSWN010000431.1 GCA_029266615.1 Polyangiaceae bacterium | reverse complement strand
GACGCGGCACGGCGCCGAGCGGTCGTGGAGAAGCTGCTGGTGCCGGAGCTGCAGGGCGCTGCCGAAGCGCGTGCGCGCGGGATCGACAAGAAGCCGCGTACGGCGGACCGCATCAAGGAGCTGTACGCGCGTGCGATGGGCGCAGAGCTTGCGCGCCTCACGCTGACCAACGACCCCGTGACCGACGCGGACGTTCAGAAGTATTTCGATGAGCACCGGGAGCGGTTCGAGACGCCGCGCCGCGTGCGAATCTGGCGCATCCTCGTGAACGACGAAGCGCTCGCCAAGAAGATCATCGCGGAGTCTCGAGGCGCGGGAGGCCCGGCCAAATGGCGCGCCTTCGCGCGGGACAGCTCCTTGGACTCGGCCACGAAGTTCCGCGACGGAGATCTCGGGTTCGTGCGCCCCGACGGCCAGACGGAGACGCCGCAACTCCGCGTGGATCCCGAGCTTTTTGCTGCGGTAGACAAGCTTCGAGACGGCGAGCTTTTAGCCGAGCCGCTCCGGCTCGCAAGCGGCATCGCGGTGGTATGGCGTCGCGGCAGCTTGCCAGCCATCTCCCGCACCGTCGCCCAAGAAGCGCCTGCCATTCGCACGCTCCTCACGCGCGAGCGTCAGGAGGGGGCTCGTAAAAAGCTGCTGTCCGAGCTTCGCGCTCAGCGCGTCAAGCTCCAAGACGCGCACCTCCTGGAGACGTTGACGGACGCTTCCTTCGCGCCGCCGGGCGCGTCCGCGAAGAGCCTGCCGCCGTTGCCGAGCGCGACCGCTGCCCCCGCCGGCGCCGAGACGCCCCAGCCTGGCGATCGCGGCACGCGTTGAGTCATCGCGCGCTCCTGTGGTCCCGCTCTAAGCTACGACCGCGCGGGGCGACGCAGCCGCTCGCGCCGCCACCTTCAGCTCCAGCGCCGGAAATCCTGCGGCTTTGAGTCGCCGGCGCGCGACCTCGAGCGCTTGCTCGCTCTCGTCCAAAGACACGGCCGCGCGCCCCAACTTGCGCGCCACCGTCGCCGTCGTCCCGCTGCCGGCGTACACGTCCAAGATCCAGTCGCCCTGGTGACTGCAGCTCTCCACGATCCGCGACATGAGCGCTTCGGGCTTCTGGGTGGGGTAGCCGGTGCGCTCCTTCGCGACGGGCGCGACGATGCCAATCTCCCAAACGTCGCCCATCGGGGCGCCCGGCGTCGCCTCGGCGGTGGTGCTGGAGCGCGTTCGCCGCCCGCTCTCGTCCGTCACCGCCCGCTGCTTCTTCGTACCCCAGGTTGCGAGCGTGGAAGGCGCAAGCGGCTCGTACAATTGATTGAAGCGCGGTGCGACGCGCGGGTCCTTGACGTAGCGAAGCAAAACGTCGTGAACGCGCTGGAAATTCGGGGTCTTGGCCGGCCATCGCCGGTAGCGCCACACGATCTCGCTCGCGAAGCACTCGCGACCGAAGATCTGGTCGCACGCCACCTTGAGGTAGTGGCTGGTCTTCGGGTCGACGTGCAAGACCAGGCAGCCGTCCTGCATCAGTAAGTCGCGCGCGGCCGCGATGCGCGGCTTCAGCGACGCCAAGTAGTCGTCCAACGAGTCCCAGCGGTCGTCGAAGGCGGGCTTCAGGGTGCGCACGATTTCGCCCTGCTTGCCTCGCTTTCGCTCGACCAGGGCGTGCTCGCGGCCGGTCAGAAACGGCGGGTCCAGGTATGCCAATGCGAAGCGCATTCCTTGGTCGGCGAGCCCGCGCAAGGACGCCAGGTTGTCGCCCTGAACGAGCACGCAATCCGGGTCGCCCTTACGCACGAGCTCGAGCTCACCCACGGCCTCTGGGCCCGGAAGGATGACCGGTTTCACGGCCGAAATAGCGGTTTTCATGCGCGCCGCAAATCGTAGCTGGGCGGTCCATCGCGGGGCCAAGTTTGCAGCTTTCGAGACCACTGTTAGCCTCCCCGGCCTCGTGATCTCCCGCTTCGTCTCCGGTGTCGAATGAGCCTGCTGACGCGCCGCGAATGGCTCTCGGCGCTGCTCGCGCTCACGCTCCTCCCGGCGTGCGAGGAAGATCCCGCCGACAGCGACCCGGATCGAGTCGTCGCGGAGTTCATCACGCGGATGCAGCGCGTGCACGGCGATCGCAAAGCGGCCCGCGCCGCGTACGACCTTCTGTGGAGCGACGCCCGGCGCAACTTGGCTGAGCGCGCCAAGCGGGCCAGCGATGTGGCCGGCCGCGAGATTGCGCCGGAGGAGATGCTGCCCCCGTCACGGTTCGCGCTCCACCGAAAGCCGCGCCAGTACGAGGCGCGTGTGGACGGCGACTGGGCGGAGGTCAGCATCAGCAGCGACGAGGGCGCCGTGGACCGCGTCAAATGCGTGCGCGAAGACGGTAAATGGCGCGTGGTTCTGGAGCTCCCTCCCCTAGCACCCATCGAGCGCCGGATGGACGGAGGCTTGTGAGGTTGTTTTGGGGGGTGCGCTCCGCGGGGCGGTTGGCGGCCCTGGTGGCGCTGTCTCCCGGCGCTCTGTCGGCGGCCGAGATTCGTTGGAGCGGCGCTCCTGAGTGCCGCCGCGAGCTCGAGGTCGCCGAGCTAGTACTCCTCGCCCATCCCATCGAAGGGCACTGGCTCTCTGAGCGAACACCACGCCGTGTAAGCTTCAGCCCGCTGGACTCGAGCTCGCGCGTGCACCCGCAGGGTCGTTGCTTCATCACACCCAG
>JAQSWN010000430.1 GCA_029266615.1 Polyangiaceae bacterium | reverse complement strand
CCCCGGCCTCTTCAAGAGCCGCTCTTAGCCTGGCTGCGCTCTCCGCGTCGATCGGTCTAGCACCCCTCTCGAATTGACGAAGAAGCGTGTGGCCAATCCCAGCCCTCGGCGCGAGACGGTACGGCGTCCACCCGAGGAGTTCCCGGGCGCGCCTGATCTGCTCTCCGGTGATCACCGTGGCTTCAAACCGTCGCCGCCGCAGAGAGGACACGCAAGCCCATCTGGCCCGCCGTTGAGCTCGCGCGAGGTCCCGTGCCAGCCGCACGCGCACGACCACGCCATGAGCCGCTTGTCATCGAAGGTACCGCGCGACTCGCCCTGCATGGGCTCGGCGGTCACGCCGATGCGGAGAGAGGAGCGGCTGACCCAGTCCGGCTTGCGCGTCTTTTCGCCGTCATCAGCCATCAATTCACCTCTTCGGGGTTCGCAATCAGGAGCTTCGGCGAGCGTTTAGCGCCGGGCTTACGTCGCGGGTTGGCACGGTGCAGCTTCCAACCCGCATCCGTCAGTCGAGTGTCCGGCCCGTTCTCGATGACGCCCAATGAGCGCAAGCGGCGTCGCACTGTCTCAGGGATCTCCCAATCCAGCCCGAGCGCCAGCTTGCGGATCGCGGCTTTCTCGTATGTTGAGAGTGCTTCCCACACCGCAGTGAAATTTTCGCGCTTGCTGACCGTCACCGTGGACCTACAATGATCGGGTGGAGGCCGCAACGGAGGGGGAGCTTGTGGAACGACGTGCATTCTTGCTTGGAATGTTGGGCGCGCTCACAGCCGCCTAAGGCCTTCTGTGGCCCTGGCTGCATTCGTTATGCACCGGCGTGCTTCGGTTCTTTGCATGTAGCCGCGTAAATCGCGAGCACGATAACGGCGCCCACGATTGCTCCCTATGAACCCACCGCCTTCGTCAGCTCGATACCAGCCAATGAACGCGACTACAGACGCGGCTTTGGGCGGAGAGTTAGGGGGTTAATGCTCGCACACCCCCCACCCACGCGCGGAACGCGCTCACGGCTCTTGCCCGCACCGAGGATGTTGCCTACGAGGAGACCGAGCGCAAGGCCCGCGAGGCGAAGGAGCGGGAGGCGCAAGCGCGCCGATACCGTTCGCACCATGATGAGTGAGGCCGAACGCCGGCGCAGGAGCAGAAAGCCCGCGAGTCGGAGCCGCGCCGGCGAAGTAGGCGGTCGGAGCCGCCATTCTGAAGCGCCTTTCGGGGCGCTTCTTTATCGGTGAGCCGCGCACGGCAAACCGGCGCAAGGGGACCCAACGATCATGCCGCTTACGCTGCACTATGCCTCGGGCTCGCCCTATGCCTGGCGGGTCTGGCCCGCGTGCGAGCCATTGCAGCCACTCGCCACTGACGACCCCCCTGTTGACTACGAGTCGCGTCGAAGGATTCAAGTAATCAATGTCACCAAGAGTGCGCAACTTCGAAACCCGGACATGCGATGCCGGGGCATTGCCTTTCCCTGACGCCAGCTTCGATGCTGTCCTGTGCCGGTTCGGCTTCATGTTCTTCCCGATGTGAAATCTGCTGCGCGTGAGTTCGCACGGGTGGCAGAGCCGGGCGCCCGGGTTTGCGCCGCCGTTTGGAGCGGACCCGATAAGAACCCGTGGGCAACTACCATTATGGGCACGATTGCCCGCCATATGGAGATGCCTCCTCCGCCGCCCGGTTCGCCCGGCCTGTTCCGTTGTGCGCCTGAGGGCACAATGCGTCGCGCGTTTGACGAGGCAGGCTTGCGTGACGTCAACAAGGAGGAGGTCGCAACCCTCATGGTTCACGAGACGCCAGATCATTATTGGCAGTTCATGACCGAGATCGCAGCACCGGTAGTTGCGGGGGCTCGCGAAGGCTGATGCGCATACGCGGGAGAAAATCCGAACCGAAGCCGTTGAGGTGGCACGCCGGTCTATGCGCGACGGGACCGTCCAGATGCTTTCGAACACTACGGTGATCTCGGCACGCGCTAAGCTCGCTTGGACAATACGCCTCGCGCAAGCAGGGGTGAACAAAGGCCGCGGGCGATGGAAGGCACCTGCACAGGCGACCACGGGAGACGAGCGCAAGAAGCACTTCCCGGGTTATTCCGGTAGACCTGATACGTCCGTTACCACAAGGCAGGTAATGAGGATGCGCAAGCCCGTAGACCACCCCCAGTACTGCTACCATCCCTCTCAGCCCAGACCAATGGTTGCCACCTCCCTGCGTTACGCGAGCACCTGGGCGGAGCAGTAGGGCGGCACGCGCTGCCGCCGGACTTGCGCTCGCCAGAGACTGACGGTGCTATCCTACGGTCTCATGCGGGTCGCTGCTCCGACAGCGGCACCGCACGGGAACCGCAATGAGCGGAAAGATGGGTCGTCGATGACGACCTAAGCGCGCCTATCCCGAGCTGCTTCACGTCGCGAAATCCAACGGCCTGTGAACTCCCAATTCCGAGCGACCGCCTCCTCGATCGGAGTGTTCGGCCCAAACGCCCGCCTTGAGGTACCGCCGGGCACCACTACCCCGCCGCCGCCGCTCAAGTGCGGTCCGGCCTCTCCTCCCGCAGGATGTTCATGAAGCGGCGCAGGAACCGCTCCATGACCCCGAGCGCTCTGTCGACGTCCTCCTCGGAAGGCACGGTACCGGGAATTCGCGGGCTTGTGCCGCCGATACCTGGGCCGCCGCGGCGCCTCAGCTCGTCGTTC
>JAQSWN010000429.1 GCA_029266615.1 Polyangiaceae bacterium | reverse complement strand
TGAGGCGGAACGCAATCTCGCCGAGACGGACGCGAACACCGCGCGGTTGAGCGACTTGCTGATCGAGTTGGAGCCGCGCCTGAAATCGCTCGAACGCGCTGCGCGGCAGGCGAAAGAGTGGCAGAGCATTCGCGACCGCCTTCGCGCCGTGCAGGGAGCGCACTACCGCGAGGCGCTGGAGACGGCCACAGCCTCGCTCGCGGCGGCCGAGACCGGGGCGGAACACGCCGCGCGAGCGGTCGCTGCCGCGCATGAGGAAGTTGCCAGGCTGACTGCCGCCAGCGAGCAGGTCACAACCAGGCTGACCGCCGCGCGTGCGCGGCTAACCCAACATGACGAGCGGCGCGCGGCCCTTGAAGACCGGCTGCGACGCCAGACCCACGAACGCGATCTGGCCTCGGCCAGGTTCGAGGCGCTCAGCAAGCGGCGCACCGACATGGACGATGCCCGCGAGGGGCTCGATGAACGCGTCGCCAGCGTGTCGGCGGAATTGGTGAAGCTCCAATCCGACCTGCGTGATCTGGAGCGGGCCACGACGGAATCCCGCGACGCCGCGGCTCGGCACAATCGGGACGTGACCGCCCGGCGCGAAGCTCGCGCGGCAATTGAGACGCGACTCGCTGCGGCGTCCCGGGATGTGTCCGACATTGCGCGGCTTGAAGCGGAGCTGGCGCGCGAGCGAGCGGTTCTGGTCGAGCGCGGTACGTCACTGACCGGCGAGCTTGAACGCCTGCGCGGCGCCATCGCGGAACGGGAAACGCGGATAGCGGCACTCGAGGCCGACGCCGCGCGTGCGGACGCCGCCGCGTCCGTAGACGATGAGCGGAGCGCTGCGCTCGATGCCCGAGTCGCGGCACTCTCGGGTGACCTTGAAACCGCGAGAATCCATGCGAGCTCGATCCGAGCTGAAGTCGACCGGATAGATCGTGCACTCGGCGAAGCATCGACGCGACTGGATGTCCTGCGACGCATGCGTGACAGCGGAGCCGATCTGGACCCTGGTGTGCGGGAAGCGCTCGCGGCGGGACACGACGGGCGGTTGGATGGAATTCGGGGCACCGTGGCGGAGCTGCTCGTGGTTCCGGAGTCCCTCGAAGTCGCCATCGAGGTCGCGCTGGGGAGCCGCCTTCAGGATGTGGTCGTGGCCGCATGGTCGAACGCCGAGGGGGCCATCGCTCATCTGCAGCAATCGGGCGCGGGCCGTGCCACGTTTCAACCGCTCGATTCCGTATCGAAGGACCGGGCTGGGACGCTCCCAACCAAGACAGAGGGCTTACCCGGGATTGCGGGTGTGGCCGCGGACCTGGTATCCGCGCCGGCAGAGATCAACCCGGTCGTTGCGGCACTGCTGGGCCGGACGCTCGTGGCCGACAACCTGGTCACTGCCCGAGCGGCGTTGAACCACCTGCCCCCTGACTGGAGCGTCGTCACCGTCACCGGGGAGATCGCCCACGCCGGTGGCGCGGTAACCGGCGGATCCATCGTGCACGAGAGCAGAGCACTGAGCTGGGAGCGAGAGCTGAGAGAGCTCCCCGACGAGATTGCACAGTTCGAGCGCGACCTGGCGGCGACAAGCGAGCAAGCGGAGAATGCCGACGCAGACGTGCGAGCGATCCTGGAAACGCTGCGGCACGCCGAGGATGAACGCGCGGCGTTGTCCGCGGCTGCGCAAGAGCGGCGGCAGCAACGGCAGAGGCTAGCAGTTTGGCTCAGGGAGCTGCGTAGCGAGCAGAATCAGTCCCAGCGACGCTGGGAAGAACTGGACGTCCAACGCGGACGCGTGGCGGTGAGCCAGGAAGAACTCGAGCGCGAGAGCAAACGGCTCGAAGCAACCAGGCAGCAGGCGGCGCGCGTGCACGACGAGTCCGCGCCCGAGCTGTCGATCCTGATGGCGGCGACCGCCGATGTGGAGCGCGCCGCGGCGGAGGAGGGGCGGCGGCTCGCAGGGTTGGAAGAGCGGCTGCGTGGTGAGCGCCGCCGAGAAGCGGGTCTCAAGTCTCAGGAACGCGCCCTGGCCGAGGAGATAGCGCTTCGCACCGAACGGGGCGCCGCGCTCGATCGCGAACGCGAGTCGCTGGCGGCCGATCATGCGCGGCTCTCGAGCGACGTGTCGGCAAGCATCGCCGCGCTGGCTACGGCCACCGACGAGCGTGAACCCTTGCGCATCGAGGCGATGGGCGCCGAGATCGCCGCCGGACGGCTCGCCGAGGCGCTCGCCGCAGCGCACAACGCGTTGGTCGAACGAGACCGGGAGCATGACCACGCCGGATTCGCCCTGGAGCGATCGAAGCAGGAGCTGGACATCCTGCGCGACCGCATTGGCGATGATCTCGATCTGGCAGACCCGAACGAGGTGCTCACCTGGCCGCCGAGCGCCATCACGATCTCGCCGGCGGATCGAGAGGCGGAGATTACCCGGCTGCGTGAGCGTCTGCGTCGCGTGGGGTACGTCGGTGAGGACGCGGTCGCCGATTTCGAGCGGGAGAACGCGCAGCAGGCATACCTGCGCGAGCAACGTGCCGACGTCGAGGGCGCCGCCGCGGCGTTACGCGACCTCCTGGCAGACCTGCGCCGAACCATGCGCGCGCGCTTCGACGAGACCTTCGCAATGGTGGCTGCGGCGTTCGCGCAGTCGTTTGCCACGCTCTTTGGGGGTGGTACGGCGCAACTTGTGCTGACCACGGGTGACAATGGC
>JAQSWN010000253.1 GCA_029266615.1 Polyangiaceae bacterium | reverse complement strand
TTTCACAAAGAGGGATGGAGGACAGGAGAGTGACTTTGGGGTTCGCGCTGCCGCCATCGATCTGAACGGGTGACGCGACGGGTACGCCGGCGCCCCCCCCAAACTCTTTTCCTCCTGACCTCTTCGTGATCTCTCGGTCTCGGTCTCGGTTTGGCAGCCGACGTTGGCGAAGGCGCGTGCCGCCCCCATGAGTGACGACTACTTCACGAGCACGCTGCGCACGACGAAGTTGTTAGCCTTGTCGTACACGCGCACGCTGACCAGCGCCGGCAGCGTTTTGACGACGTTCTTCAGGTCGATGTCCAGCTCTTCGCGTTGCTCGTCGAAGATGCCGTCAGCGGGGAAGAACGGAAACCATTCGTCACTGCCCGCGACCGAAACCTCGATGCGCGCGATCGGCCCGACGCCGTCGAGCGCGATTGCCTTGAGCTGCTGCCCCGCGGCCGTGAGCGCCTCGATGGTGGGCGGCGTGTTGTCCACCAGCACGATGCCGCTCTCGCGCGTGTCCTTGGTTGCGCGGTCGGGCGGATTGGAAGACTCGTCCGACGCCGTGACGCGCACGCGGTAACGCCCCTCGGGCAAGTCCGCGGTCTCCCACGTGTAAGTCTCTTTGCTCAGCTTCTCGCCGGGCTTGAGCAGCTCGAACCAGTCGTTCGTCCCGAGAAGACGGTACTGCAGACGGTATCGAAGCTCGTCCTTGTCGGGGTTGTCGACCTTCCACGTCAGGTTCAGGGTCGTCTCCGGGCGGCGCGTGACCGGCCCTCCCGAAGCCTTGGGCTGCTCGTCGCCGCTCTCCCCGTCCCCACCGCGCGCGTCGACGCTCGTGAGCACCGCGCGCAGATTGTCGGTCAAAAACGCGACCTCCACCTGGTTCAGGACCGCGTTCGGGTCCTTGGCAAAGCGCGCACGCACCTGCAGGTAGCGGCCCACCGGGCTCGTCACCAGGCCCGGCGCCGCGAGAGGATTGCTCCACGCGCTCCACGTGTCGTCCGGCTCTTTGGTGTTGCCGGTGCGGGTCGAAAGCTCGAGCGCGCCGCTCGCGTCCCACGACAGTTGGCCGAAGCGCGCGCGAATACCGGCGTCCAATACCTTGCTCGTCCACACCGCGTCCGGCCCGCCGACGCCCTTCACGGGGTGCACGACCGCGGGATCGCTCGAGACGACGTATCGATCCTTACCGGCCATGACGAGCGCGCCGACCTGGCGCTCTTCCGCGTCCGCCACCATCACCGAAGTGTGGCCCGCGTCCACCGTGTACACGCGACCCTCCACGCCCGTTCCGACATAGGGACGACCGTCGTCCCCCAGCGAAAGGCTGGTGTAATGCTCGTCGGCGTCGTCCAGCAACTGTTCGGGCTTGCCGTCCACGCCGAAGCTGAACAGGGTGCCTTTGCCCTTGGTTTTCGCGCTCGCGGGGTTAGGCGTCGCCGGTTGGTCGGGGCGCGCGCGCGACGGCGCAGACGACGACGACTTGATGTCGTTGGCGATCGCGAACACCTCGCCCTTTGGGTTGACGGCGATGGCCCGCACTTCGGTGCGATTGAAGTCGTAGAGCACGCTAGCGCGGCCGGGGGCGGTGACCTTGTACAGCTTGGCCTTATCACTGGCGCCCGTGTACACCGTGCCGTCCGGGGCGACGGCCACGCTCATCAGGTGCTGCTCCGGCGCGTCGAAGTACACTTGGGCGTCACCGGTTTGAGTGATGCGGAACAGCTTCCCCTCCGGCCCCGTCGCCGCGTAAACGGCCTTGGCCTTGGCGTCGTAGGCGACGCTCCACACGTGCTCCGCGTCCTTGAGAGTGGCAAGGTCCGTGAGC
The DNA here is from genome assembly GCA_029266615.1 of Polyangiaceae bacterium. Classification (GTDB taxonomy): domain Bacteria; phylum Myxococcota_A; class Polyangia; order Polyangiales; family Polyangiaceae; genus PMG-095. Next base: position 7,560 of record JAQSWN010000253.1, on the reverse strand, counting down.
TTGCCCTTCTCCCACTTCATGACCTTGCCGTCCGGCAGCGTGCCGGCCACGACCGCGCCGCCGAAGGCTTGCGCGAGGGACGTGATGACGAGAGCTTTGGTCTCCGCCAGCACGGTCACGGCGCCGCCTTGCAGCTTGAGCAGCTTGCCCTCGTTGCCGGTGCCGAGCAGCAGCGAGCCATCCGCCATGGGGAGCGCGCTCCAGACGGTGGTCGCGGGCGACGCCGGGACCGCGCCCAGGCCGAAGCCGGCGCGCACGTGTCCTTGAGAGTCCAGGGCCACGCCTTTCAGGTCACCGCCCTTGAGCTCGGACGTTTCGTCCAGCACGAAGCGACGCGTGCCCACGGCGGCGGCTTGCGCGGCGACGAGCAAAAACAGAGAGGAGAGAGAGTAGCGAACGATCTTGTGCATGGCTCTTCTTGGGCGAAGGCGACTGTTGTCCCCGAGGAAACCTAGAACACTTAGCGCAGAGCAGGGCGAATCACGACGCTGACGCGGTCGCGGCCCACGACGAATTGGCCAATCGGCGTGACCGCGCGCACCGAGCTTTCCACGCTGTCCGGCCCGATGCTGCTGGTGGTGGGACGAATGGCGTCCACCGCGCCGGGCGGGAGGTTCTTCGCCACGCGGCCACGGAATGCCAGGCCGCTGCCGCTGTCATAGCTAACGACCAGGGATTTTGGCGGATAGATCGGGCTCACGAAGTTCCCGATCATCTCGCTCAGTGAATCCGGCGAGGCGACTTCGCGCTCCTCCATGTAGCCGGGCGCGATGTCTAGCGCCACGGTTTGACCGGCGAGGTGCGCCGGCAAGTCCACGCTGAGCACGCGTGTCACTTCCGGACCCGAGTACGGAACGAGCGTCACGCGGACGCGGGCCGGCTTACCCGCGTCGACTTCGGGCTCGAGCAGCTCCGCGCCCCGGAGCCGCAGGATGTCGCGCGCGTAGTGCAGCTCCACCTCGATCTCCGCGCTCTCGATGAACGCCGGCTGCCAGGGGTTGTTCATGACTGCGCCGATCGCGCGCACCAGGTTGCTCCGCGCAAACTCGCCCGCCTCGGGCGTGCCACCCATCGCGACGCCGTAGTCTTCCAGTCGAATTTCGCCGAAGCCCTTGATCTTGAGCTTACTCACCGCAGTCCACGACACGTCCTGGCGCTCGTTGGCGACCGATTGCAGGGCGCTGCCGATCGCGACGGCCATGAAGGAAGGCGTCATGAACTTCTCGTGCGCGATTTCGAAGCTCCAGTTCGAGCTCGGCAGGCCGGGCATACCCTTGATTCCGACCTTGAGCGGTACCACCGGCGCCTGCGCGCTGTGCGAAACGACGATGCTCGCTTGGCGGTCTTGCACCAGCGCGCCCACGTCCCTCACCCCCATGCCGATCTTGAAGCTTCGCTGATCACTGGCCAGAAACCACAGTACCTTGCCGATGCACGTTGGCAGCGCGGTCACGCCGGCCTCCATCATCGGGTGGCCGAAGGCGACCAGCTTGTCGCCCTCCACGCGCGTCACCGTGCCCAGCCCCATCGCGCTCATGTCGCCGCGGATCAGCTGCACGCCGACGGCGCCGCCGTCCTCGTAACGCTTGGGAGCGGCCGGATCCTGACCGCCGCCGCCGCCAGCCTGCAGCGGCTCCATGCCCAGCGGCGAGAGTAGGTCCCGCGCAAGGCCGAGCGCGCCGTTGCTCATCCCCCCAACCAGCAGCGGTGTTGCGACCGGCGCGGCCGTGACCGCGCCCGCCGGCGCTTGGCGCTGCGCCAGCGCGGCCGCGTGCTGCCGCAAATCGTACTTCAGGCCGCGGAAACGCGCGCCGTCGTTGGAAGCTTGCGGACCCGACGCGGCGACGCGGCTCGTCGGCTTCAGCGGCCACCCGAAGATCTTGTCGGGCAGCGGGCGCTGCAGGTCCTCTATCATGTTGTCGATCGGCGTAACGCCCGCGACCGGCTCCGAGCCGAAGCTCCAGCCGTACGCGTAGGCGCCGACCATTTTGTTCTCGAGGTAGATGGGGCTGCCGCTCATGCCAGCGACGACTTTCGCTACCTCCAAGCGCGGGTGCTTCGTCTTCACCAGGATGAGATCCTGGCGCGGCCGGAAGTTGCGCAGCACGTCGATCACCTCGACGTCGAATCGCTCGGGGCGCGTACCCTCGAAGACGGTGAGGCCGTAACCCTTCATGCCACGCTTCACCTGGCTGACCGGCATCGTGTCCGGTCGAGCGGTCGCGGCGCCGGCGCTCGCCGACTTGAGCCCGAGGCCGAGGGGGAGGGTGGCCAGGAGGCCGATGGCGGACAGCCCGAGGAGCGAGGAGAGGTGACGCAAGGGATGGGAGTCTACAATGAAGCCCCGGGCCGGGGCAGGGTCGGTTTTTGGTGCCGTTCTTGCTCTGTGGACGGGACAGACGGGCGAGACGAGACCGCCCGAATGGCGCCCAGCATGGCCCAACACCAAAGCCCGCTGAATGTTCCCGAAAAGCCGCTATCTTGGCGCGGCCTTGGACGTCGTCCTGCTCGCCCTCATCAGCTGCGCCGTGGGCCTGCATCTGGTCGCCCATGTCACGCTTGTCATAGGGCTCTTGCAGCGGAGGCCCTGGTGGCGCGGTCTGGTGGGGCTGGTGGTGCCGCCGCTCGCCGCTTATTGGGGGTACGAGGCAAAGCTCCGGGCACGTGTCACGCTGTGGCTAGCGACGCTCGCCGTGTACTTGGCGAGCGCGACGGCCGCGGCACTGTGAAGGGTTCGTCATGAGGACGCCGAGACGACATTACGCAGCCTTCGCGCTCTTGGTCAGCGCTTCGTGGCTCGCCACTTCGGGCTGCAGTGCCGACGACTCGCCGAGCAACGGAAATCCGCCGGGCGCCGGCGGCACGACCGCGGGCGGCAGCGCCGGCAACGGCGGTGGGCCGACCGTCGTGGATCCGGGCGGCACGAGCTCCGGCGGCGGTAGCCAAATCCTGAACCGGCTTTGCGGCACGGACGTGCCTTTGGTCATGTGCACGCCGGACGATCCGTGGGCGTGCCGCGGCTACAAGCCCCCCAACGAAGGCAATGAGGGAGGCGCGGCCGCGGGCGGAGCTGGTGGCGATGCCAACGGCGGAGAAGCGCCCCTCGGCGCCGGTGGAGCGACTGCCGGCGCGCCTGCGGGAGGCGCCGACGGGGGCGCGGGCGAAGCCGGCGGCGCGCCATCTATCGGTGGCGAAACGGCGAGCGGCGGCGCAGCCGCTAGCAGCGGCCAAGGCGGCGAAGGTCAGGAGCCGAGCCCCCTCCCCGCCTACGGCTGCCAGGTGTCGCGGCAAAACAACGAGCCATATCGCTCCTGCGTCCCGGCCGGTTCCGGTCGCGCCAACGCGCCCTGCTTCACGGCCGCGGATTGCGCGCCCGGGCTCGCGTGCGTCACCGAGGGCGAGGCCGCGCGCTGTCTGCCCTACTGCTGCGAAGCGGCGAAGGGCTGCGAGGCCGGCACCTACTGCGCGGAGCGACCACTCCGCCGGGCCCCGTCGGATCCCAGCGAGGCGGAGCTTCCGAGCGTCCCGGTGTGCGTGCCTGCCGACGGCTGCAGCTTGGAAGACCCGTACCCCTGCCCGAGCGACAGCCTGTGCCGTTGCCAGAGCGGCACCGCCTGCATGGTGGTGCGGGACGACGGCACCACCTCGTGCTTGGAGCCGGGCGAGAACAAAAAGGGCGAGATGTGCCCGTGCGCGTGGAACCATGTCTGCTCCAAGGTCACGAACCGGTGCGTGCAAATCTGCCGCACGGACGCCGCGACGAACGAGTGCGGCGAGCAGCGCTGCCAGGCTTCTTCGGAGCTGCCGGACCACTTCGGCGTCTGCGTCGGGCAGAGCGAATGACGCTCACTCGCCGTTTTCGAGCAGCTGGTTGAGCTCCGCCCCCATCAGCACCGCAAAGCAGACCAGCCACAGCCACGCGAGCGTGACCGCCACCGCCGCCAAGCTGCCGTAGAACAGCGCAAAGCCCGCCAGGTTCCCGGCGTAGTACGCGAACCCCCCGGATATGGCGCTGCCAGCGGCGACGGCCACGATCGCTCCCGGGAAAACGCGCCGACGCACGCCGGGCCGCGGAGATGCGAAGAAGAAGAACAGCGCCAAGAGCAGCACGCCGATGACAGCGAGCAGCAGGAGCAGCAGGTACTGCGAAAAGCTCGCGTTGAGCTCCACGTCACCGCCTGAGATAGCCACGAATAGCCGCGAGGGACCGCCCGAAATCCACACCGCGAGCAGCGCGCTCGACCCGAAGAGGCCAATGCTCAGCACGACGCTGAAGAGCGCGAGCGCTCGCTTGCGCAGCCACGAGCGTGGCGCGGTGCCGGCGGACGCCTCCAGCAAGCTCATCGACGTGTGGAACGCGCCCGAAGCCGTCCACAGAGCGCCGACGAGCGCAAACGGCGCCACCGCCTCCAGGGCAAAGCGGTCCAGCTGCTGCCAGGTGAGGACTTGCACCTCGTTGGGGGTCAGGTTCAGGAGCGCCGCCGTCGTCTGCAGCACGGACTCGTGATTGCCGAGCAGCAGCTTGCCGAACAACCATCCGGCGAGCGCTAGCATCGGGATCGCGGCGAGGAAGAGGTCGAACGCCATCGCGCTCGTTGCCGCCGCGATGTCGCGCCGCACCAAGATTTGCCCGAGCATGAACGCGACGTGGGTCACTCGGTAGCGGCGAGTCAGCTGCTCCAGCCGGGACTCGATGCGCCCGAGCGGCACCCCGCGCAGCGAAGGTCGGCCCGGCGGGGCACTGCTGGCTCGAGAGTCGGGGACTGGCACCAAGGGAGGGATGATCGCATAGTCCGCCGCCAGTGAGCACCCATCAGGAAGTCGTGGAGATTCGCACCAACGGGCGTGGTTTCACGAACGTCAGCGCCAAGGTCCAGGAGGTGGTCTCGCGCAGCGCCATCAAGACCGCCCTGTGTACCGTGTTCATCCAGCACACCTCCGCCAGCTTGGTCATCCAAGAGAACGCCGACCCCAACGTGCTGCGCGACTTGGGCGAGTGGCTGAGCGATTTGGCACCGGAGTCACGTCCCTGGGTGCACGACGACGAAGGTCCGGACGACATGCCCGCGCACGCGCGCTCCGCCGTGACCAAGACCTCGGAGACGATCCCGGTGAGCGGCGGCCGCCTGGCGCTCGGCACCTGGCAGGGGCTCTACGTGTGGGAGCACCGCTCGCGCCCGCACTCGCGTAAGCTCGTGGTGCACGTCGCGGGAGACTAGCTAGTACTAGTACTAGGTGCCGCCGCCAACCGCGACTGCGCCACCCAACGGGTCCACTTCCACGAGGAAGCGCTTGGGCCCAAGCTTCTTGGTCGGCCTCGCCTTACCGTCCTGCGCCGCAACCGCGCTCGGAGCATCCGCCCCACTGGTGACGACGACGGACAGGGGCGTCGCGTAACGCCCACACTCACAGCTCGGCGTCGCCGGCTGCAGGGTGCCGGCGGAAGCGGTCGGCGCGGCGCAATACATGCGCGAAAAGTGGTAGCGCAGCACGGCGCTGGGCGTGTCGACCCAAAGCTCGCCGTCGTCTTGCTTTTCCTTCACGTAGTCCAGGTGGGTGCGGTAATCCGCCAGCGGCACGGGCCCGAAGGTCATGTCGGCGACGCCGTGGAGCTCACGCACCGCCCAGCCGCCCTGAGTGATCGCGAGGTCCACGTAGTGCTTCATGATGTCGGGCTGCTCCCAGTAAAGCGACACCTTCTCCGCCGCGGGCCCGTAGACGTCGAACATGACGCGCAAGCCGTCCGTGAACGCCGCGTCGTTCACGCCGCGCATGCCCGCGCGGGCCCCCAAGTAACCGAGCGCGCCGAGGTGCGCGACCGCGGCGTCGTCGAACGAGTCGTAAGGGAAGATGAAGAAGCTCGTCTGCTGCTCGACCAGGTTTTCGTTGAGGTAGCGGTTAGCCTGGTCGATCTGCACGTTCAACGGCGCCGCGTCGGCCTCGCGCACGAGGTCTTTGTGATCCCAGCTGTGGTTGATGATCTCGTGGCCATGCGCTCGCAAAACCTCGAGGCTAGACCACAAATTGCGCTCTTCGCAGCGCTGCACGATGGCGCCGAACGCGGCCCGAAGTCCGCGCTGCGTGAGCTCCGGATCCGCCACCGTGAACAAGCTGTCGATGTTGTAGTCGCAGACGTCGTCGTGAACGATGGTGTAGGCGGCGGTGGCATCGTCCTTCCAGGTCGCCACCCTCTCCACCGTGAGGGCGCCTAGATCCGTACCGACCGGAGCCGGCGCGCCGCCGCTCGACGTTCCGCCGCCGGTAAGCGGGCCGCAGCCTCCGGCCGCGCCCGTGGCGCTGCTACCGGCGGTACTCGCGCCGGCCGAGCCGCCGCTACCGCCGTCCCCTGCCTCCGCCCCACCCGAGCCGGTCCCCGCGCCTCCACCCCCGCCGAGCCCGGCCGCCCCGGAGACGCTGGGGTTGGGTGTGGCCCGGTCGGGTCCGCAGGCCACGATGAGCAAGCCGGCTGCCAGACAGGCGGGAGCGAGGCGCGCGTCGAGCATGGCGAGGTTGTAGCTTGGCGAAATTCTCCGCCACAGCCAGCCCTTCTCCCAGAGGTGTCCAATTTCGGCCATAAACGCGGCTTGGTTGGAAATGTGCGTCCGAGCCGCACGTTACGCGCGAGCCCACATACCGCGTCGGCGGGCGAGTCTCCTCGGCAGCAAAGGTCGGCTAAATGGCGCGCCAGCGTAACCAGGGACCGCTCCGACGCTAGCAGAACGACGGGGGCCAGGTATAACGCGCTCCGATGCTCGATTTGCGCGTCAAGACCCCACCCGATTGGCTGAACGCAGTTTTCGGCGACTTCGACGCGTTCCTCTTGGACCACGCCAATTGCGAGCGCAAAGCCTCCGCAACCGGCATGTCCTTCGTCGCTCGTTACCCGGACCGGCGGGAGCTCCTGGATCCGATGATCGAGTTCGCCAAAGAGGAGCTCGAACACTTTCACATCATGTATCGCATCTGCGCGGCGCGCGGTCTCACCCTCGCCGACGATTACAAGGACCCTTACGTCAACGCGCTGCGCTCGCAGGTCCGCGCTGGCGGGGACGCGCACTTTCTGGACCGGCTGCTCGTGTCCGGCGTGGTGGAGGCGCGCGGTTGCGAGCGCCTGTTCATGGTCGCGGAGGCCCTTCGCGACCGGGATCCAGCGCTGTTCGAGCCGTACATGGAGCTTGCTCGGGCCGAGTCACGCCACCATGCGTTCTTCTTCCGTATTGCGCGGCTCTACTTCACGGAGGCGGAAGTGAAGGCGCGCGGCGGGGAATTTCTGGATTTCGAGGCGGAGCTCGTTCAGCGGCTGCCTCATCGCGCCGCCGTCCACTGAGCCCCCGGGCGAGGCCCATGAACGAGCCCGCGCAGCGAAAATACCTCGAAAAGTACGCGGAGCCGGAAGCGCGCTTCGCGGCGCAGATAGAGCCGGTATACGGCTCCGCGCTCGTCGTCCCCCTGCACGGCGAAGACCCGAGCTTCCTCCGAGACCTGGAGCCGGCCCTGCTCGGGGCCGCGGAGAGGTGCCTGCTCATCGTCGTCGTCAACGCGAGCGACGGCGCGCCGATG
>JAQSWN010000428.1 GCA_029266615.1 Polyangiaceae bacterium | reverse complement strand
GGAGCTCCCAGCGTCCGCCGTTCTGGTAGTCCTCAACCGACTTCCGCTGCGCCTCAAACCGAGGCCGAGAGCCCCTTGCTTGTTCGTCTAGACCCGCAGGTCGTTGACGACCCGTCGACGCATTCCGTTCCTCCGAACGACCCTTCGGACAGAAGTAACTACAATCGGAGCGTTTGTACAGCGCGGATCGCAGACGGCTCTCCGCTCGTCAGCGGCGGGGTGGAATCCCACCCCGGGCTCTGCCGCACGCCGCAGCACGCCCTTGAGGCTGAGAGCACAATGGTTGCATCATCTTCACGACGCCAAGGGAAGCGCGTATGCTGCTCCGGGAATTTCGCGCGCGACGCGATAGGGAGGACCCCCAATGCGCACGTCCATACTTGCCGCAACCGTCAGCGTCGCCGTACTCGCGCTCTCATCTTCGGAGCCGCTCGTCGCGCAAACCGACGTCGACCCGCAGCTCGGAAGCGTCCACTTCAAAACCTCGTGCAACGAGGTGGCACAGCGCCGCTTCGACCGGGGCATGCGCTATCAGCACTCCTACTGGTATCTCGCCGCGAAAGAGGTGTTCGAGGAGGCGCTGAAGGCCGATCCCACCTGCGCCATGGCGGAGTGGGGTATCGCGCTGACCTACATGGACAACCCCCACGTCCCGATTCCGCAGGCCAATCTCGCGCCGGGCCTCGCAGCCGTCCAGCGGGCGAAGGCGCTGAACCCGAAGACGGAACGCGAGCGCGACTACATCGACGCACTGGAGCTAATGTACACCGACCACGACAAGCTCAGCCACCGCGAACGCATGCGGCTCTTCCGCGACGCGCAGGCGAAGATGGCCGCGAAGTATCCGGACGACGACGAGGCGCAGATCGCCTACGCTATCACGCTCAACACCTCGGCCGACCTCAACGACAAGACCTATTCGCAGCAGCTGAAGGGCGCCGCGATCCTCGAGCCGCTCTCTAAGCGGCTGCCGCAGCATCCGGGCGTGACTCACTACCTGATCCATCTGTACGACTACCCCGAGCTCGCTGACAAAGGCCTCGACGCCGCGAGCCGCTACGCCAAGATCGCGCCCGCCGCACCGCACGCGCAGCACATGCCGTCGCATATCTACACCCGCGTCGGTTACTGGAAGGAGTCGATCGACTCCAACATCGCCTCGTGGAAGGCGGCGAAGGCGGAGAAGTCGGTCGGCAATTACCTGCATGCGCAGGACTACATGGTCTATGCACATCTGCAGCTCGGCCAGGACAAGGAAGCGCGCGCCGTGGTGGACGACATCCTGCGCGAGACCGAGTTCAAGGCGACCGTGCTGGCCGCACATTACGCGCTCGCGGCGTCGCCCGCGCGTTATGCGGTCGAGCGCGGCGACTGGCAGGGCGCGTCGCAGCTCACCGTGCGTCCGAGCCCGTTCCCGTATGCGATGGCGATTACGCATTTCGCCCGCGCGCTCGGCGCCGCGCGCTCCGGCAAGCCGGAGGCGGCGACGCCGGACATCGCACAGCTCGCCGAGCTTCGCGACAAGCTGCGCGAGGCGAAAGACGCCTATTGGTCCGAGATCGTCGACATCCAGCATCAGGTCGCGTCCGCCTGGGTGCTCTACGCCGAAGGCAAGCACGAGGAAGCGCTGAAGGCCATGAGCGCCGCGGCGGTTGCCGAGGACAAGACCAACAAGCACGTGGTCACGCCCGGACCGCTCGCGCCGGCGCGCGAGCTCTACGGCGAGATGCTGCTGGATCGCGGCATGCCGAAGGAGGCCCTTGCCGCCTTCGACGCAACGAAGGCCAGAGAGCCAAACCGCTTGCGCGGTTTCCTAGGCGCTGCGCAAGCCGCCGAGAAGCTCGGTGACAAGGCGACGGCGAAGGTCAATTACGAGAAGCTGCTTGCGCTCGCTGCGGGCTCGAATTCCGACCGGGCGGAGATTGCAGCCGCTCGCAACTTCGTCGCGGTGAACTGACCGCCGTCGGCGATCTCAGATGACCCGGATCGGTAGTCTCACGCTCGCGGCCGTCTTGGTGGCGGGCGGAGCTGTCGGGGCGGCCGGCCTGCTCGCCGGTCGCGCTCCCAACACCGCGCTACCTTCGCGGCCGGTCTGGATTGAGACGGCTTGGCCCTTCCCGCTCGATCCTTGGGGCAAGGGCAAAGCCTTCCACTGCCGAGCTGAGCACTGCGGGGCGGACGTAAAGCTCTACATTCGGGCGAAGCTCGGTGCGTGTGGCTGCGTGGCCGCAATTGATGATGAGGACCTCGACCGCGTGGGGGACGTCGATCTGATTGGCCCAGAGCGGGCGTCGCTCGGGCCGGGGCGTCCAATCGAGGTGCGCTGGGCTAAGGCACGCATGCGCCCGTACACGCTCAGCGGCCGCGGCGCGACGGCAAGATCGGCGCTCGCGATCGCTCTCCACGAGCGTTGCGACTTGATCGTAGCCACGGCCGGCGTCAGCCATGGAGAGCCGGTCGCGCACGAGGGCGCCGTGCTCGAATTCCTAAACAGCGACACGATACTGGGCTGGGCCGAGGTAACGCTAGGGCTCTGATGACCCTCCTGTGCTTCCCCGGGGTCGCGCGGGCCGCCCGCGCGGAACCAGCTCCGCGGCAGCGCGAAGTTTACGCTCCGATCTCCAGCTCAGTGAACCGCACCGGCATCAGCTCGCGGCGCCGAACGCCGTCCGCACCCTTTTGCACGAGAGTGAGATGCT
>JAQSWN010000043.1 GCA_029266615.1 Polyangiaceae bacterium | reverse complement strand
GCGGCCGGGCGGACGCGCCGAAGCTTGGCATCTTCGAGGCCGGTACCCACCGCGCGGTGCACATTCCGCGCTGCTTGGTGCACCACCCGGTCGTCAATCGTGTCGCCGCGCAGGTGCGGGATGCGTTGGCACGTCACCGCGTGCCGACGTATTCGGACGCCGGTCATGCCGGGCTCGCACGCTACCTCCAAGTCGCCGTGGAGCGCGAAACGGAGCGCGCTCAAGTCACGCTGGTCACGAACGACACCTCGGTAAGCCAGGTCGCGCCAGTGCTCGCAGAGTTGGCCACGCTCATCGGCGACACGTTGCAAGGCCTCTGGTGGAACGGCAACGCCGAGCGCACCAACACCATCCTCGGCCCGTATTGGGAGCACGTCGCTGGTGAGCGCTACGTTCAAGACCTTTCGGGGAACGCGCGGATTTTCTATCCGCCGAGCGCTTTCGGGCAGAGCAACCTGGACCTGGCCATGCAGCTCGCGGCGGAGGTGCGCGCCCTGGTGGAACCGGGACAGCGCGTCGCGGAGCTGTACGCGGGCGTGGGCGCGATCGGGCTCGGCCTCGCGGAAAGCGCCTCGGCTCTCCACTTGAACGAGCTCGGCGAAGGGTCGCTCGAGGGGCTGAACGCTGGCATTGCCGCGCTTGCCGAAGAGCACCGCCGCAAGGTGAGCGTTCACGCTGGGACCGCGGGGGACTGCGCGTCGGTCGTCGAAGCCGCGGACATCGTGATCGTGGATCCACCACGCAAGGGGCTGGACCCTGCGCTCCTCGCGGAGCTTTGCCGCAGGCCGCCCGCGCGCCTCGTCTACGTTTCGTGCGACGTCGGCTCCTTCGAGCGCGATTGCGAGCCGTTGCAGCGCGCGCTCCCGCTGCGTTCGCTCGCCGCCTACGACCTCTTTCCCCACACCGAGCACCTGGAAACGCTCGCCGTCTTCGAGCGGGACTGACTTCGCTCTGAGCAGAAGCTGCACCCTCAGCGGCTGTTCGGCGAGCCGGACACTACGAAGCCAGGTGATTTTGCTAAGCTCACCGAGCCTCATGCGTGCCGCGCTCCTGCCCACCTTGGCGTTCCCGCTCGTCCTCACTTACTGCGGCGCCAAAGGGGACTTGGTCATCGGCGAGGTCGCCCTCACCGCGTCCGGCAGCGGCAGCATCACGCCCGTCGGTGGCAGCGCGGGCGAGGCGAGCATTGGAGGGAGCCCCCCGGCGGGGGCAGCCGGAATGGCTGGCCGGGCGGGTGCTGGGAGCGGCGGCGAAGCGGGAAGCCTGCTCGGAGAAGGCGGCGCTTCCGGCGCGAGCGGTGGGGAGGGCGCGGGCGGCGCGAATGACTGCGCCCTGGGCGAAGAGCCTCCGCTCGGCAGCCTCGTGCACCGCTACGATTTCAGCGGGACCGGTACCGCGCTCGTCGATCTCGTGGGGGACGCGAATGGCACGGTGGAAGATGGCGCGCAATTGGACGGCAGTGGCGTGCTGTCGCTCGCGGGCCGCACAGAGGACGCTCCCGATCAGTACGTGGACCTTCCGAACGGCATCGTTTCCTCACTCTCCGAGGTCACGCTCGTGGCGTGGACCACCTATGAAGGCGGCGCCGGATTTCAGCGCCTGTTCGACTTCGGGGACAGCACGAGCGGCGAAGGCCAGGGCGATTCCGGGCGCAACTACATCACGGTGCTGTACGGCTCGAACTTCGCGAACGGCAATCGGCTCGGCGCGCAGATTGCTGCGCCCGGCTTTCCGTCACTCTCGCTCGGGACGTACTTCGAGCTCGTAGAAGGTCAGGAGTACCAGGTCGCGCTCACCTTCCGCAGCAACGAGAGCGTGACCCTGTTCGCGGAGGCGCAGGAGCTCATCTCGTCGCCCGTGCAGCGTGCCCTCTCGGACTTGAACGACGTCAATTGCTGGCTCGGCCGCTCGCAGTGGTCGAAGGACCATCCGTTTCACGGCAAGTACAACGAGTTCCGCATCTACAGCGTCGCCCTCAACGCCTGCCAACTCGCGACGCTGAAAGCACGCGGTCCGGATACGCCGTAGTGTTTGGCAGTTCTTCTGTAAGTACGGCCGTTTAGAGTCATGGCCGCCGTTCGGGCCGGCTCCTTGACAGAGCCGTCTAAAGTTTCAATAATTCGTGAAAGCGGACTCAGCCGCTTGTCCGAATGACACAGCGCGACTCCGCCTCCTTCCCCGTTCCCTGGCTCGAGCGGGAGAGCTTCGTCAACGCCCAGCCGCTGCAGTGGCTCAGCGTGCCTGCTCCGCTCGTGCCGGCGGAGTCGTTGCTCGCGGTCGCGCCCCGCGTGGACGCTTGGTATTGGTCGAGCGGCGGCGACCACGAGCTAGTTGGCTTAGGCGTCGCGCGGCGGCTCTTCGGCAGCGGTTCGGAGCGGTTTCAGCAACTCGATCACCAGCTACAGCAGCTGTGGAGCTCGCTCGAGCCCGCGGCGGCGCTGGAGGCGGGAGCGCCCGCGCCTCGCGTCGTGGGCGGGCTGGCGTTTCAAACTCGCCGGGCCGAGCATGCGCCGTGGAGCGATTTCGGTGAGGGGCAGCTTCTGCTCCCGCGTGTCACGTACGCGCGTCGCGAAGGTCGCGCCTGGCTCACGCTCGTCGCGGCGCCGCATGAGCTCGGCAACGCGGCCGAGCGCGCGCGCTTGCTGGACGAAGCGCTGCAGCTAGTGGGCTCGGCAAGTCGCCTGCCGGAGCCGGAAGCTCCGGGCCCGTACGAGCTCGCAGAGCGAGACGCGCAAGAGTGGAGAGAGCAGATTCGCCGCGTAAAAGCGGCAATTTCTGCCGGCGGCGTGCAAAAGGTAGTCCTCGCGCGACGCGTGCTGGCGCGCTTCGCTCGCGAGCTGTCTCCCGCTCGGGCGCTGACGCGTTTGCGCGAAACCGGGCCGATGGCGCCGCGCTTCGCGTTTCGCGTCGGTGACGCAACCTTCCTCGGCTCACCGCCGGAGCGCGTGCTCGTCAAGCGCGGCTCCCGCCTGGAAACGGAGGCTGTGGCCGGAACGTTGCCGGCCAGCGATCCCGGCGCCGTCGAGCAGCTCACGCGTGACGCCAAGCTCCTCGCCGAGCACGCGCCGGTGGTGCAGGATCTGCTCGAGCGCTTGCGCCCGCTTGCCGAGCTCGATCCGCTCCCCGAGCACCCTATCCCGTATCGCGCGCGAAACGTCTGGCACCTCAAGACGCCGATCAGTGCCACGCTGCGCGAGCCGCACAGCGCGCTGTCCCTGCTCTCGCGCATCCATCCCACGCCCGCGGTGGGCGGCTACCCGACGCGCCCGGCCCTCGACTTCATCGCCCAGCACGAGCCGGACGAGCGCGGTTGGTACGCCGGCCCCATCGGCTGGATCGACGCGGCCGGCGACGCAGAGTTCGCCGTCGCGCTGCGCTCTGGTGTCATCACCGGCAAGCTCGCCCATCTGTACGTCGGCGCCGGCATCGTGAGCGGCTCGGACAGCGACAGCGAGCTAGCCGAGACGAGCTGGAAGCTGAAGGTGCTGCTCAGCGCGCTCGGTTAACGCCCCTCATTTTTGTCTCACACCGGACAAAATGCAGCAGGTCGCGACGCTTTTTCAGCTCAGTTCGTGCGGCATGCAGGTTGCTTATGGCGACACGAATGCCGCAAGAACCGTCGCTCGAGGTGTCCTCGCCGGGATCCGCTCAGGCGGTCCGCGCCGGAGCTGGGATCGCAGAGCTGCTAGACGCGATCGCCTCCGCCGGCATCCGTGATCCGCGCATCTTGGAGGCGTTCGTCCGCGTCCCCCGCGACACGTTCGTTCCGCGCTGGCTGGCCTCTCGCTCGTTCGAAGACGTCGCGCTGCCGATCGGTTGCGGACAGACCATCAGCCAACCTTCGATGGTCGCCATCATGTTGAGCGAGCTCGAGGTGGACGCCTCTTCACGCGTGCTCGAAGTGGGGGCGGGCTCTGGCTACGCGGCGTGTCTGCTGAGCCACCTTGCCCACAGCGTGCAGGCTGTGGAACGTCATCAGCAACTCGCTCAAGGAGCGCGCAACGCGCTCTCGCGTCTCGGCCGCACGAACGTTACGGTTTATCACGGCGACGGCGCCGCCTGCATGCCGCGCGGCCCCTTCGACCGCATCCTGATCTCGGCGGCGGCCGCGAAGGTGCCGGACGCGCTACTCGCGCTCCTTCCTCCGCTGGGTCGCTTGGTCGCTCCTATCGGCGACGCCGACACTCAGCTCTTGATGACGTACCAGCGCGACGCGGCGGGCGAGCTCTCGGTTCACGAATCCGTTCGCTGCCGCTTCGTCCCGCTCGTGAGCCACGCGGTTTCGTGACGCGCGCCGGAGGGGCACTAGTACTAGCGCATGTGAGATAGCGGCAACTTTGGGAAGCGGCGCTGCGCTAGCGCTATTCGTAAACGGTCACGCCCGGGTGCTTTCCCTCCGGACGGGAAGGCGAGCCCGAGGCATTGTCATGCTCCTCGAGGCGCGCCACGTAGGCCTTGCCCTCCACTTCGATGGGAAACTCGCTGCCGATCGGCGCGTCGGCGTGCTCGGCCAAGACCTGCTGACTAGCGGCGACGATGGCAGGCGTGACCGGCGCCTTCTTTCGAGTTTGCCGGGCTCCGTTGTCGGCAGCCGCCGCCATGTCGCAGCTGGTAACACCCATGACTACGAGCGCGCCTCGAGTGATGGTTTCAGCATAGTCAAAGTACATGTCCGGCCTCGCACGAGAGAAAAGCAGGAGGCGTGCCACCGTCGGAGCGGTCGTGGTCGGTGGCGCGTTACGCGAGCCCGTCTCACGGGCCGCGTTCGCTCGCAGTGGGTGTGAAGAGCGCACTCGGTTGGAGCATTTTGCAACCACCGTGGCATCCCGCCATGCATTTCATGTTCGTACGAAACTCAGGTTCCGCTCCAAAGCGCGTTCTTGCGCGATTGTCGCATTTGGCATTCCGCTTGCTGTGGGGCGTCGCATGAATAACATCATCTACATCGTGGGCTTGGTCGTCGTCGTCATCGCGGTGCTGTCCTTCTTCGGACTCCGCTGAGCACGCTCACGACGGCACTCCTCTAGAACCCGTGCGTCAGTGCGCGCTCGTGCGGCGACAACGACCAGCTTTTTAACTTCAACCAAAGCTAGGTCGACCAGCCCGCTTGAACGTGTGGATGCAACGAGGGCTCGTGCGAGAGCAGGCGCCAGAACGATGACGGCTAGCGTCAGGTCTGGGGGACGGTGCGCCCTCCTTCAATCCATTTCAGCCTATTTTCCCTCATTTGCGCCGGTCGTTCATTGGCGCGTTCTCTGCTGGGGACGGCGCTGCGATGAGTTACCTGTGCGATGTCGGAGCTCTCGAAGGTGGCGAAGCGCGGCGCTCGGCCACCCGCCAACGCTCATGCGCATACGGTGGAGGTGCTGGCGCAGTGGCGCTCGCTGCGCGCTGCCGTCGAGCGGCTCAAGGTCAGGTTGAGCTCCTCCGCGACGAGCGTCGGAGGCCTCACTCAGTTCTCGAACAAAGAGCCCTGCTGAACGGCAGCTAGAGGCGGCGCAACGGCAGGTTCAGGCTCCGCGCTTCCGAGCGCGCGGCGACCGGAGACGATCACCTCTTCGCGCCCGTCCTCGGTCACCTTGCGCACGAGCCGATACGTCGTGTTGCCTTCGGCCCGCGCGACCTCCGGGGCGGCGATGAGCAGCTGCAGATCCAGGCTCTCGCACAAGTCGAAGAGCGAGCCCAGATTGTCTTGCGAGAGACGGTTCGCTTCGTCCAAGAACAAGAAGCGCAAGGAGCCGGGCCCACGCCGGGCCCGCAGCAGGTTGGCGTCGCGCTCCCACTCGGCGAGCACGACCATCATGAGCGCGGCGCCGACGCCGATCGCTTCGCCCGTGGATAGGCGGGTAGGATTGGCAGGTTCCCAGTTGCCGTCGGCCTTGCGCTGCACCTCCACCACGAGCTCCAGGTATTCGCGGTAGTCCAATACGCGCCCGCCCCCGCTCCGTCCGCCGCCGTATCGTCGCAAGATTTCACTCAAGGCCTCTTCCGTCGGCAAGCTGCTTTGGAATAGCAGCTCCTGAGCGCTTCCTTCCGCGAGCGCGCGCAGCACCGGCTCCATCTGCTGAGAGCGGCGCATCTCTACACGAATACCGGCGATGCTGCCGAACGACACGCCGGTCAGGTTCTGATTCAAACGCCGCACCTGAGCCTTGGCGCGCCGCAGCTGCACCTCGATACCGCGCGCCACGTCCTCGGACGCACCGCGCAAGTCCGCTTCTTGATGAGCGAGGCGCTGCTCGAGCACGCTCAGGTGCCCGCGCAGGCGTTCGAGCGCCAACAGCGGGTCCTCCACTTGCGCGACCTGGGCGGGGACGCGCCGCGCCAGCCATTCGCGCACGCGCAGCCACAAGGCGAGAAAGTCGTCGTCTTGCTCGAGCCGCTGCTCGCCGACCTCGCGCGCGAGGGCGTCGCCACCGCGCGCTGCGTCGAGTCGATCGCGCAGCAACGCCGCGCGGCTCCGAGCCTCCGCGGCGAGCTGTAACGCCGAGCGAGGCTCGTCGTGCTCGCTGGACTCGCCCGAGTGCAGCACCGAGGCGCGCTCCGCGTGGGCGCGAAGGGCTTGCCAGCGCGCTTCGGCCGGCGCGGCCGCGGCTTGCGCTTCGGACAGATCGCGTTGGGCTTGACCCAGCGCTTGGCCGAGCTGTCGCACGCGCTCGGCCTGGGCTCCGCGCCGGGCCAGCAGGTCGCGTTCTTCCAACGTGAGGCGCTCGGTCAGGGTGGTCAGCTCGGACAGCTCCGCGGCCGCCCGCTCCGGCGTGAGGTCGGCGGAGAGACCCAGGCTCGCGAGCTCGCTCTTCAATCGACTCTCGTGCGCCGACACCGCGGATAGCGCCGCGTCCGCCTTTTGTAGCTCGCTCGTCGCGTGCTCCCACTCTTGCTCGGCGCGCTGCACGGCCTCTTCGACCGCTTGCAGGGCGGCGCGCGCGACTTGGTGTTGCTCCTCGAGCGCGGGCGCGACCTGCTCCCGGCTGGAGAGCGACCGCTCCGCGTCCTCCCAGCCCAGCGCGGGCAAGTCCCGACAGAGCTGGGTGAGCACGTTCACCAGCCGGTAAACGCGATCCCGCTCGCGCGAGAGCTCGTCACGGGAGGCGTCGACCCGCGCCAAGTCTTCATCGCTCGGCGGTGGCACGCGCAGCGCCTCCACCAGCGCCGCGAGCTTTTGACGAGTGCGCTGCTTGGAAGCGAGCTCCGTCGCGAGCCGTTCCAAACGCGAAAGCTCTTCGCCCAAGGCGCCCGCGGCCGCAGCGTGGTCTTCGGCGTCGAGCAGGAACGCTTCCGGGAGCAAGCTGCGTAGCCGAGCGGTCAGCGCGCGAGACTCATCGGCAGCGGCGGCAAGCTCGCCGACGACCTGGGCCGCGGCTTGCTCCTCGGTTACGAGCTGCGCTTCACGAGCCTGCAGCTGCTTCGCTAGCTCCGAGGGATCGCCGCGCTCCAGCAGCTCCGCGTCGGGCAGCAGCTGATCGAGCTCCGCCAAAGCGGCGGTCACCGCGCGGAGCCGGGCCTGGCGCTTCTCCAGCTCGACGCCTCCGCTGACGGCTTCGCGGCGCAGCTCTTCGATGCGCGCTTCGCGCGCTTTTCGCCCGAGCGACGGCTTTTCCGGCCGACGCGTGACGCGGAGAGCGGGGCCTTCGTTCACGCACGCGTCCTTGCCCGCTTCGTCCGCGACGGGCTCCAAAAAGCTCAGATCCGTACCGGCCGCAACGAGCCGCACTTCGGCAAGCTCCCGCGGCTTGTCACGCAGCTGCGCAACCGCGACCGCGACGTCGTCCACGACGATGGCTTGCGCGAGGGGGCCGAGCAGCGCTTCCAGGCGCGCGGCTTCCTTGACATTGAGCTCCTCGAAGCGATTGCCGAGGAGCTCGCCGTCCAGCTCGTCGCGCAGCTTGAGCAGCTCCGCCGAAAATTGCCCGCCCGAGGCTTCCAGGTGATTCGCGTCGTGCAGCAACTGCTCGCGCTCCGCGGTGGCCTGCTCGAGCGCAAGGGACAGCTCCTGGCGTTCGCTGGTCAGGCTGTCACGGAGGCGCAGGAGCGCGTCCCGCGTCGGTGAGAACGGGCCTGCGCTCTGGCTGATGCGTTCGGCGCGCTGCTCCAGCCGACGGAACTTGCCGACCCCGGCTTGAGCTTGCGCCAGCTGCTGCGCGGCGAGCTTCCGCTCTGCCGCGAGGTGCCGCTGCGCTTCCTCGTGCTCACGTTTGCGAGCTTCGACGCTCTGCAGCTCGGTCTCGGCCGTCTCCAGGCGCTGCTCGACTTCCGCTTGCGTCGCGAGTCCGAGGGAAAACGCTGCCTTGCGGACCGCACTCTGACGTTCGCGCAGCCTTTGGTGCTCACGTTGTCGCAGCGAAAGCGCCGGCTTCTCGGCTAGCCGCTGCTCGGCACGTGCCAGCTCCGCGAGCGCGCCCTGCGCGGCGTCGTACGGAGGCTCGCCCGTAGCCCCGAGCTCCTTCGAAAGCTCGAGTGCGCGCGTCCACTCGGCGCGGCGCTGCTCGGCGAGGGCGAGCGTACGCTCCTGCCCCAGTCGTTCCGCGTCGAGCTCGGAAAGCCGCGCGGCTGCGGCCTGCAGCCGTTCGGGAAGGTCCGCCGCGCTCGCGGGCTCGCCGGGTAAAAGCGACTCGACTTCCGCTAGCAGGCGCTGGGCCTGACGGTACGCGCTGGAGCGACGATGCAGCTCGTCCAGACCGGCTTGCAAATCAGCGAGGCCGAACGCGGCTCGCTCCTGATTTTGACGCGCGGCTTCGCGCTTTTGCTTCTCCGCTTCGCGTTGAGCCGCGGCATGCTGCTGCCCTTTGCGAGCGACCTCGACCTGCTCCGCGGCCGCGCCTCGCTCCTGCGTAACGTCACGCAAAATCGCGCTCAGCGACTCGAAGCTCGCGGACTTGCGGGCGCGCTCACGCAGCGCTTCGAGCGCCGTGCGGCGCTCCTTCACTTGCTCGGCAAGCTCGTTTTCCCGCTCTTCCAGCGCGTCCGCGGCGCGCTTTTCTTCTTCCAGCGTCTTGCGGGCCCTCGCCGCGTGCTCTTCCAGGCGCGCTGCGGCCAGGCGCGATTCACGCGCCAGCTCGCGCGTCGCCTGCAAGGCGGCGGCGAACATGCCCTGGCCAGCGTCGTACACGCCGGAGATCTCCTGCTCGAGAAGCTGCGACTCGCTCACCTCGATGCGCGTGCGACGGCACGCGTTCAAGTTTTCGCGCATGCGGCTCAGCGTGTCGCCGATGCTGCCCTGTTCGCGCAGCAAGAACGAGCGCAGCTCCGCGGTGATGGCTCGAGAGATGCCGCCGGTCATGCTGGTGCGCAGCATGTCGCCCAGACGGCCGCGGTCTTCGTCGCTGGCAAGCCGCAGCGCGCCAATCCCGAGCTCGAACATCGCCGCGAAGTACTCTTTCGCGGTGGGGAACACCTCGATGCGCGCCTGCGCGGCCGCGACGTTGTCCCGAACCTCTTGCAGCTCCGGAACGGCTTCTTCTTCCCCCGTGACGAGCAGCAGCAAGTCTTGAAGCCGCACGCCGGGCTGGAGGTCGCTGATTAAAAATGGCGTAAGCTCCAAGGTGGGCTCCGCCTTGCGCGTCAACAGCACGCCCGCGATCACCCGCTTGCCTTCGCCGAGATCCAGCTCGAGCGCCGCGTACGAGGGACGCGTCGGCTCGCCCAAGCGGCCCCAAATGCCGCGATCGCCGCCGATTGCCGCCGTCTCCCCCAGGTTGGTGAAGCGCAGCCGGGTCATGTCCGGCAAGAGCACGATGTAAGCGGCGATCATCACCGTCGTCTTGCCCGCGCCGTTCGACCCTTCCAGCGCGGTCACGCGCCGGTCGAGCTGGTAGCGCTCGTAGAAGACGCCCTTCCAGTTCACCAGCGCGAGCGCCGTGGCCCGCGCGCGGCTCACGGCAGCTCCTCTTCTTCGCGCTCTTCGTCGCTACCGTATGACCACTCTTCTTCATCGCCCGGGAGCGGACTTATTTCGGGGGGAGGCGCTTCTGGGCTTGGCGGAGTCGGTTCTGCAGGCGTTTCTGTCGGCGTTTCCGCAGGCGTTTCCGCAGGCGTTTCCGCAGACTCACGGGCGACGTACTCGGGCGGCGGCGCGTCTTCGGTCGACTCGTTCTCGAAAGAGGCGCCCCACTCGCTGCCCTCGTTCCACTCCGTGACCGGCATGGCCTGCGCGCCACGCTTCGGCGCGCGCTCCGTCACCGCCTCGGCGACGCTCTCGTCTTCGTCGGATTCGTCCCCGCCGGTGAGCGAAATCTCGCCGGAAGCGACCAGGCGATTGAGCGCCTCCAGCTCCGCGCCGTTGCCGCGCACGGGCTCGGCGAAGCGCATCAACGAAGAGCGCAGACGGATTCGGTCCTCGGGCAGTAGATCCACGAACCCAAGGCTTGCCAAGCGCCGCACGGCCTCGCTCACGCGCGCCCGCACCATCTCCTGCGCGACGCGTTCGTCGATTCGCTTCTTCTTGGCGCCGTTGAAAGCGGCCATCAGCTGTTCGGTGCCCATCGTCGTGGAGAGCTGCGAGAGCAGATGCTCACGCGTCGTCATGCCCCCTTGCTCCACCGTGGCGGGCTCGAGGTAGAGCAGCGTTAGCCCTTGTCCGACCAGCATCTCGCTCGGCGAGAGGTGACGCCGGCCGAGCTTGTCACCGCTCGGCAACAGGAAGAAGAACCCGTCCGTGCGCTGCACCAACTCCGCGCCGTAGCGTCGGTAGAAGCGCTCGAGGTGCGCCTGCGCGTCCGTCAAAAAGCCGTACCAGGCGCCGTCTTCGCGGTCTACGTGGCGGCCGCGGCGCAGCGCGAGATCCACGTCGGGGAACAACTCGTGCTCCACGACCTGCGCCAAATCCTCGAACGTGCGGGGCGTTTCCGTCTCCATGCTCTAACCGCGCCCTCCGGCGCCCTCCTTGCGAGGCAACGTCCACTCTTCGATCGCGAAGCTCTCGTCGACGGCGAGCCAGGGCCGCTCGCGGCAGGACTTGGTGCGCGCCAGCTTGGCGACGGCTTGGGCAACGCGGCCCGCGGCGCGAAAACGCTGGTCTTCCGGCAGCTCCGCGGTGATCTGCTGAGTGACGTCCCGCAAGCTCTCCGCGCCAGCGTCGAGTCGCGCCCGAACCGCATCCTCCATCGCGGCGTGCGGGTCCTCCACGGCTTGCTCTTCAGGCGGCTTTTCGCGCTCGGCGCGTGGCCGTTTTACCGGTGGGCGATCGGGGGCCTGCTCGACGTCGCGCAGCAAGAGCGGCGCCGATGTGTGCGCGACCGCGAGCGTGAAGCGCTTACCGGCTTTGCCG
Source organism: Polyangiaceae bacterium (assembly GCA_029266615.1). Taxonomy (GTDB): domain Bacteria; phylum Myxococcota_A; class Polyangia; order Polyangiales; family Polyangiaceae; genus PMG-095. Next base: position 54,995 of record JAQSWN010000043.1, on the reverse strand, counting down.
CTGAGCTGGTCACGAAGGCGCGCCGTCAGCGCTCGGCTCGGATCGAGCCGGACCACGTCCCGCAGGTAGCGGTGCACGTACTGGTAGTAGTCCGACCAGGACTTTTGCCGCCCAGAGCTCCACGCTGCGATGCGGTCGATTTGGTCCGCCGCGCGGCGGATGGCCTCTTCGGCGGCGGCAGCCTGCGTCGCGAGCGCAAGCTCCTGCAAGTCTTCGAGCAGCGACTGGAGGCGGTGCGACTCCGAGAGCAGCACGTGATTCAAATCGCGCAACGTCGACGCGGTGCTCTCCAGCAATGCCTGGCAGCTTTCCACGGCTCCGAACCAGTCCGCGCTCAGCAGCGACGAGATTTCTTTTTGGAACTGCTCTTGCTGCAGATCGAGCCCCCGCTGGCGCCGCTCGATGCCCTCCATGAGCTCGTGCACCGTGACCTTGAGCGGGCCGACCACCGCCCCTTCCAACGCCGCCGAATCTTTGGCTGCGCGTGCCTTTTCCAGCACGTCTCGCAGACTGTTCTCCAACGTGCGGGTCAGGAGCGTGAGCGTCTCGGCCGTGAGCACCTCTTCTTCCAAGAAGAAGCTGACGATGCCGGCCCCGAGCCGGGACAATGCGTACTCGCCTGCGCGCATGACGCCTGCGCCGTCCACTCGGGAGAGCAGCCGCTGGGCGCGTAGGCGGGCGATGGCGTGCGTCGCCCGCTTGCGTACCGAGCTCGGGTCCCGCTCCACGACCTGCGCCGCCTGCTCGAAGTGCTCGAACAGCTGCTCCTCTCCAAAGGATGAGTGCCCGGAGCTCTGGCCCCGCAGGTACAGCGTGGCCAAGAAGCACAGGTCCAGCGTGGACAACTCGAGCTTCGGCGCACGGGCGGAAAGGGCGAGCAGGGCCGAAGCCTCGGTCGTCGTGCGATCGGAGGCGGACGGGGCGTTGGCGGGCGGCTCCAAAGCGGGGCGGCGTACGTAACCTCGACCTCGGGTGGCCACAATGCTTCGCGTATCAAAGAAATTAAGTGAATTAAAACAAGGTCTTACTCTCCACAGGCCTTGACGATTTAACAGCGTTCCTCAGGTTAACGCTGTTAAGTCTTGGAACAGCGTTTAGGCATGAGCATGGGCACGAACGAACGGCGCGACCGAGAGCGCCTAGCCATGCGTGAACAAATCCTGGACGCGGCGCGGCTGCTCTTTGCGGAGCGCGGCTACGAGGCGGTCACGATGCGCGAGATCGGCAAGCGGATCGAGTACTCGGCGACCGCACTTTACAACCACTTCGCCGATAAAGACGCGCTCGTTCGCGAGCTGTGCCGACGTGACTTCTCGGACTTTGCGCAGCGGTTCTTGGTGGCGGTCGTCGACAGCAAGAGCCCGGTGGAGAGCATATTGAAGGCAGGGCTCGTGTACTTGGGCTTCGCCGAGCAATTCCCTCAGCACTACCGGCTGATGTTCATGACGCCGCTGCCGGAGCCGCCTCCCGACGAGGGCGAGCGGGATGATCCGCGTCGCAACGCGTACGTCTTTCTGCGCGGTTTGGTGGAGCAGCTGTTGCGCGAAGGCTTCCTTCGGGACGACGTGACGGATCCGGACCTGGCCGCGCAGACGGTCTGGGCCATGGTGCACGGCGCGGCTTCGCTCGAGCTCGTGATGGAAAAGCAGGCCGGGTGGGTCGATTTCAGGCCCCGCGAGGACCGCTTCGCGGAGGCGCTGCGCGCGCTGGTGCGAGCCATGATGCGGGACAGCGCCGCGGCCGAGCGCGTGCTCGCCGAGGTACTGACCGCGAGCTGGGAGCTCGGCGGCGCCAAGCCCAAGAGCAAGAGCGCGCGCCGAGCGCCCGCCAAGAAGGGGTAACGAATATGGTCGATTTGGGGCTAAAAACGCTGCTGCACGACAAAGTGCGCTTCCTCATCACCGTCTCCGGGGTGGCCTTCGCGGTCACGCTGGTCTTGGTGCAAGTGGGGTTGTTCGTTGGCCTGCTCGACAACTCGACCATCACCATCCGCAAGCTGGACGCAGATTTGTGGGTCACGAGCAAGAACTCGCCGAATCTGGACTTCGTTCATCAGTTCCCGGACAGCAACCTGTACCGGGCTCGCTCGGTGCCGGGCGTAGCGCGCGCCGATAACTTGATCTTGTCCTTCATGCAGGTGGCCCTGCCGACCGGCGCGGAGGAGACGACCATCGTCTACGCGATGAACGACTTCAAGCGCTGGGGCGTGCCGTGGCAGGTCACGTCCGGGGATCTGGACGACTTGAAGCGCGGCTCCTTCGTCATGTTCGACGAATCCGCGAGCAAGCGCTTCGGCCCGTTCCGAACCGGTGACTACCGCGAAGTGAATGGACAACGGCTGAAGGTCATCGGCACCTCGCGCGAGGCCAAGAGCTTCACGACGACTCCCCTCGCGTTCATGGACTTCCGCCGGGCCCAGGAGCTGCAGCCGGAGCTCTTGAGCGGCAAGACCTCGTACATCGTCGTGAAGCTTTTGCCTGGTGCGGACCCGGCCGCGGTGCGCGCGGAGCTTTCACGGCGCTTGCCATACAACGACGTGTTCACGACCCACGAGTGGGCGGAGCGCTCGCGCAGCTACTGGATCGAGAACACCGGGCTTGGTTTCAATGCATTTTTGACGGTATTTTTGGGCTGCTTGGTGGGCGTCGTGGTGGTCGCGCAGACCCTCTACACGTCCACGATGGAGCACCTCAAAGAGTTCGGCACCGTCAAGGCGATTGGCGGCAGCAATCTGGACATTTACCGGATGCTGGCCAAGCAAGCCACCGTGAGCGCGGTACTCGGGTTCGTGCTCGGTTACTTGCCCGCGCAGCTCTTGAAGCCAGTCATCGCCTCGGCGGGCCTCAAGCTCATCATCGAGCCGGAGGTGACGGCGGTGGTGCTGGTCGGCACGCTGCTGCTCTGCTTGGCGTCGGCGATCGTGAGCTTCCGCAAGGTGGCCACCATCGACCCTGCGCTCGTGTTCCGAACCTGAGGAGCCCCATGACGTACCAGCTCGTAGCCGAGAACGTGACCAAAACCTTCCGCGAAGGGCGCGAGAGCGTGACCGTGCTCAAGGGCGCGACGCTGCATCTATCGCCGGGAGAAGTGTTGGCCCTGGAGGGGCCGTCCGGTTCCGGGAAGACGACCTTGCTCTCCATCTTGGGCTGCCTGCTCAGTGCGAGCAGCGGCCGAGTGGAGGTCGCGGGGGAGGCGGTGGACGCGACGAAGCCGTCCAAGCTGCAAGCGGTGCGTCGCCGTCACATTGGCTTCGTTTTTCAGCAGTTCAACCTGTTCCCGGCGCTCACCGCCCAGGAAAACGTAGAGTACGCGCTCAACCTCAAGGGCGTTGTCGGGGAGTCGGCGACCACGCAAGCCGAGGCCCTCATCGGTCGGGTAGGCCTCTCCGATCGAGCTCGGTTTTTGCCGCGCGACCTGTCGGGCGGGCAGAAGCAACGCGTCGCGATCGCGCGCGCGCTGGCGGCGGCGCCGGCCGTGATCCTGGCGGACGAGCCGACCGCGAACCTCGACGCTACCGTCGCCACCCAGATCTTGGATCTCTTCAGCGAGCTTTCGCGTAGCGAAGGGCGCTCGCTCCTGATCGTGACGCACGACCCCAAGGTCCGCCGCGTCGCAGATCGCGTCGTGCGCATCGAAGACGGAACAATCACAGCTTGAAGGGGAGTAACCGCATGTCCATCGCTCAGCGCCTGAAGTCTCACGCCAGTACGTTCGTCCTCGGCTCGCTCCTGCTCGGCGTCGGAGCCTACGAGTGGAAGCAATTTCGAGCTGGCCAGGCTATCCCGCGGGCGGAGGCCCAGCCTGCGTCCCCCTTGCTGCATAGCGTGCTCGCAGAAGGGCGCGTCGCGGTGCCGCCTGGCGCCGAAATCACGCTCGGAGCCGAGCTCTCCGGCAAGCTGCTGCAGCTCTCGGTGAAGGAGCAGGACCGGGTGAAGGCGGGCGACGTGCTCGGCGAGGTGGACGTGAAGGAGCAGCGCGCGGCGTTGAACGAAGCCTGGGCGCGCGTCAAAGAAGCGAGAACGGACGTGGACTTCACGGCGCGCGAGCGCGCGCGGAGCGAGCAGCTGTTTCGCAGCCGTGTGGTCGCGGAGGCCTCTCTCGACCGCAGCGTGCACGACTCCAGCCTGGCCGAGACCCGTCGCGCCTCGCTGCTGGCGGGCGCCGAGCGCATCTCCACCAGTATCTCCAAGTCCAAGGTCATCGCGCCCATCGACGCTACCGTGACCCAGCGCTTCGCGGATCCGGGGGAGATGGTGAGCGCCGGTACCCCGCTCGTCACGCTCACGGACTTGAGCCACCTACGCGTCGAAGCAGAGGTGGGCGAGTTCGACGCCGGCCGCGTCCGTCTCCACGCCGACGTGACCGTGCGCGCGGAGGGGTACGAAACGAAGTGGCGCGGAAGAGTGTCGGAAATTCCCAATCGAGTCGTGCCCCGCTCGCTGCGCGCGCTCGACCCTTCACGCCCGGTGGACACGCGCGTGCTGGTCGTCAAAATCGAGCTCACGGAGCCGATGCCGCTGAAGCTCGGCCAGCGCGTGGAAGTGGAGATCGCGCTTTAGCGCTCGTGTAGCCGTAGCGAACGCGGGGACCAACGCGCTAACCGCCGGCCTGACAGCTGTGGACCCTAAAGCTGCTTGCCGACGTTTCAAAAAAGGAAGGGGTATTCGAGACTCGGCACGATGTCGCGGTTCAGACTAAATTTGCTGAATGATTTTGGGCTCTCGCTCGCACATCGCCGCTTAGTCGCAGCGGTGACAATCCAAGGACTGCTTCGGGCGATGGTCACCGATGCGACTGATCGACTTTCCCCCGCGCTGCTCTCGAAATCGTTAGCGAAGCTTAGTCACTTTTGCGACTTTTGCGACTGCGACTCGAGTCTACGAGGTGCCTTTTTTTCGTGGCGAAGGTTTTTTCGCGCGACGAGCGAGAGCGGGGCGCGGGCCCAGCGAGGCGCGGAGACAGGAGCCGCCGAGTTACTCGAGACGCAGGTAGCGATGGCTCGGGAATTGGTTCTTGAAGAAGAGCGGGCCTCAGCTCTCCACGTGCTGGCACTCGGGACAAAAATAGGTGGAGCGCTGCAAATTGCCCTGGCGGAGCATGCGAACCTTCGTGTCGCATTTCAGGCAGTGCTCCCCGCTGCGGTTGTACACGTAGGAGTTCTGGCCCGCGAAGGTGCCGAAGGTGGTGCGGCGCGCGCCGCGCTGCAGGTTGCGGCGCATCAAGTCGCGGCCGCGTTTCAATAGCCGCTCCAGAGTAGCGTCGTCCAGCTCGTCCACCTTCAGAAAGGGCGAGACCTTCTCCAAGAAGAGAATCTCGGATTTGTACACGTTGCCGATACCGGCCACGATCGACTGCAGCATCAGTGCCTCGGCGATCGTGGTGTCCGGGTGCTCGCGCAGCCGCGCCATCACTTCCGCCTGATCGTAGTCCGGGCTGAGCAGATCCGGGCCGAGGCTGGACAGGCGCCGCTCGATCTTTTCGCGTGTGTCCAGCACCGCGATAGCGCCGCGCGTCAGCACCGCGACGCTGGACTCGGTCTCGATGATGAGCGTGGTGTTCTCGTCGTCCCAGCTCACGTCACGCGCGGTCTTTTCGAGCTGCCGCTGGGAGAGCGCGACTTTTTCCCGCGCGAACCAATTCCCCTGCATGCGCAGGTGACTCAAGAAGCTTCGCCCGTCGTCGAAGTCGATGACCAGGTGTTTTCCCTGCGCCCGCACCGCGCTGACGACGTGACCCTCCAGGCCCTGCTCTTTGAGCTCGGGAAGCGGTGACTCGAAGCGCGTGACGGTACGGCCCGTGAGCACCGCGCCGACGTTGCGGGCCGCGATGAACAGCGAATCGCCTTCAGGCATGCTGCGGAGAAGCTTGGCGCAAGATGGCGAGACGTGCAGCCGGCTCGCGGAGCCGCGGCGAAAGGGCCGCGACGCTCCCCAGCAGGGACGAAACACCACACTTTCGCTACGGCGCCTCAGCGTGTTTGCTTGAGGTCATTCACCAGCCACTCCCCGTTTTGGTGGTGGAGGTGCACGACGTAACGGCGCGTTTGCCCCGCGTCCGCGACCGTCGCGTAGGCGTCCATGCAGCCGCCCTTGGTGAGGCTGACGTTTTCGAGCCACACGTCATCGAGCGGGCCGAACAAGTCCGCCGCGCCGAAGCCGAGCCAAGCTTGCGCGGCTTCGTACGGGCCGAGCTCCTTTTTGGCGACGCGCGTGACCAGGCCCACCGCGTAGACCTCGTTCGCGGTGAGCTTGGCGAGCACCAGCTTGCTCCGCTCCGGCTCGGGGAGCTTGGCGAAGTCCCGCCCCTTCTTGCGTTGACTGGCCGCCAGCTCCAGAAGCTTGGCTTGGCCGCGGTCGTTTACCTGGAGGAGCTCTTCTTTCGCGCGTTTGTCGACGTACTCGCGAGCGAAGAATTGCGACGCTTTGTCGCTGCGTCGGAACTTCACCTCGGTCAGCAAGCGCTGCAACTGCGACTCCGCGGCTTTCTCCGGCGCGGGAGCCGGCTTTTTGTACTCGGCGAGCAAGTCGTTCACGACCCGAGCGGGGATGGCGAGGCCGAGCCGCTCCGTCGACGTGTGCCTCCCGGTGACCACGCCCAGCACGCGCCCGCAGCTGTCCACCAGCGGACCACCGCTGTTACCGGGGTTGATGTTGGCGTTGGTCTGAATGAAGTCCGTCGCACCGAGTTGGCGGGAGCTCGCGGTGACGGTGCCCGGCTCCAGGGTGAGCACAGGCGCGCTTCCAGCTACGCCGGGGTAGCCGAGGACCGCCACGCTCGCGCCCACGGCGGGCGTTTCCGTGCGCACCGGTAGCCCCGCCGAGCCGAGAACACCGAGCGGCCGAAGCAGAGCCAAGTCTTGTTCGCGCGAAACCTTCACGACCTCCAACTCGGCGCGGCGCTGGGTTCCGTCGGCGAGGGTGAGCTCGGCGACGTGCTGCGAACCGCTGGCCACCACATGGTAGTTGCTGACGACGAGCTGGTCGTCCCCGCTGCCAATGAGGAAGCCGCTACCGGTGCCCTGCTCGGTGCGCACCAGCACGGTCGCCGCGCCGGCGAGCAGCTGCACCTGAGCCGTGGTCAGTCCCGCGACCTCACAGGTGGCGGCGTCGGTGGCATGGAGGACGGGGGAAGCGGCGGATTGTCCGCGGGGTGAGCCGCCGCAAGCCAAGCTGGCGAGAAGGGGAGCGACGATGAGCAAGGGTTGTCGTGCAGACATAGGTACTTTCTCCGAATGGCGGCACTTGCGCCGATACCTTCCCCTCGGGCAGATCGCCGGCTCAGTTGCGGACTTCGTCGTAGCGCGTCGCGATCGGGCGGCAGCGCGACGGCATCGGCGGCTCTAACGGTTGAAAGGTGACGTTAACAAAAGACCTACTCGCTGTGGTGGCGTGCGGGGAGGCGATGAACCCCGTCTTATGACGAGCGTTTCGCGGGGTAGAGGAAACGCGCGTGGCGCCATTGTCGGCGTGTGACTCGTTAGAAACCGATGAGACTCACGAGATCGGCTCCTATGGCGACCGTGATTACCGCCGGAGCCCGGGTGAACCGAAGAGACTTCTTGCGGGCATCCGCGCTCGGCGGGGCCGCCTCCTTCGGAGCTGCCACCTGGGCGCGCCGCGGTAACGCCCTTACTTTCGGAGAAGTCCCGACCCTCGCCCAAAGCTCGCTGCTGCCCGCGGCCCTGCGCGTGGAGAACGTGCTCGAATGCTACCTCTTCGGCGGCCTTGACCCGTGGGACAGCTTCTACTGTCGGCCCGGCCTCGGCGAGGTCGGCGGGACGTTCGCCTACACGGCCTACGACCACCTCATCAAAGCCTCCGAGGGCTGCGGATTCGACAACGCGGGATCGGAGCCATTCACTTACTTTGCCAAAGACTCGGCGCAGGAAGAGATCTTCTTCGGCCCTTACATGCGCCGGCTGCTCACGCGACCAGACGTGATGAAGCGCCTACGGGTAGTGATTACCCGTCACCGCGACGTGTTGCACGAGTACGGCAGCGCGCTCGCCTCGACCGGTCGCGCGTTTGGCAACCCGGCCGGGGCCGGTCTGACCACGCACGTCAACCGCTACTTCGTCGACCGCGACTCGAGCTCGAATCGCGTGCTGCCCTACGCGTATGATCTTTCCACCGGTGGGGGGACCTTCACGGCCGGGGTCCCGATCGGATTTGCGGCGCAGGGACTGCACCCGAGCCGAGCTCGCCCGCTTCAGATTCGCGTCGACGACCTCGCCCGAATGCAGCGGCTACTCGCTCGCCCGAACGTGGGGACGACGACGGAGCGGGGGCGGTACGACGCGCTCATCGAGGAGTACTTCCATCAGTACGAACAGAGCTTGCGGCCGCGTGCGGGCGGGGAGATTTTGCGAGCTCCGCAGTTCGAAGATTTGCGTCAGGCGTTCTCGAAACAAGCGCAGACTGACCTCATTCGGGGCGTCGTCCTGGAAAATGAGGTCGCGCCTTTGATGACACCGGCCATGTGTCGGCAGGTAGTCGCCGGGCTCGACGGCGAACCCCAATTCGTCAATGGTGACGGAACCTCCCCCGGAAACGGGGGGAATCTTCCGGCGATGGGTCTGGCGCTCGCGACGCGGCTGCTCACCCACCCGACGCACCCGGCCAAGTACTGCGTTGTCTCGGACATTGGCGTCAAGCAGGCGGACGGCGGCGGCGGTTACGACGTCCACTCCGAAGGCCCGTGGCGTCAAGCTAGCAACCTCAACAACCTGCTCGAACACTTACTCGGCTTCGTCAACGCGCCCGGGCAGGCGGATCCGCGCAAGCTGAGCTTGGACAAGACACTCATCATCTTGAACACGGAGTTCGGGCGTTCTCCCGGACCGCAGTCGCCGGGAAGGATGGGCCGGGCTCACTGGCCCCACGGCTTCGCGCAGATCTACATCGGCGGTCCCATCCGGGAGGGTGGCGCCGGATGCCATGGGCACATCGACGAGGCCGGCAACGCGACGACGTTCGCGACCCCAGCCGAGAATCGCATCGCCGCGCTGCTAGCGCTCGGCATCTACCCGTTCGATGGTGAAGGTGTCGCGTTCAGCCCTGCCGACGTGCAAGCCCAGACGGAAGGGGCCGGCGCCGCTCGTAGCGTCATTGAGCGGATTTTCGGGCTTCAAGTGTGAGTTACGCGTCTTCCAGCTCGTCTTCGTCGTCTACCGGTGCGAGACCACGCCGCAGGCTGAGACCCGAGGCGCCCGTGCCGAACCCGGCCGCCAAGAACGCGGGCGCAAAACGCGAGCGCGGCGCGTCTTCGCGATCGATGGTCTGAATCAAGAGCACGCGGCGCTTGCTTGGCCCGACGAGCGTCTTGAGCGCGGCGAGGAGGGCGGAGAGCTGATGCCCGCGCTCAGGCTCCTCTTCGGCGAGAAACAAGGACAGCGAACGGTCGCTCTTGCCGAGGTAGCCGAGCAACCGCCCCTGGCGAATCACGACCAGCGCTCCGGGGGCGCGTTGGGGGCGCGCTTCACCGGGGGGCCAGGGGAGGGAAGCGCCGTAAGGGTTGGCCGGATCCGTGGCGGCAAGCACGACCGCGGGCTTGTCGTCCGGCTTCAGGCGCAGCCGCTCGTCGGCGCCGGGTTGCGCGAACTGCGCGCCGCCCAAGCCGGCGATGAAGTAGCCGCGCCGCACCTTGCCCGCGTCCTCCATCGCCTTGAGCACCGGGTAGAGCTCAGCGAAGCTGCCCATGCCGTCCGCGTTCACGATCTCGCGGCTCAAGATGCCGTGTCGATCCAAGAGCAAGCGTACGCGCGCCGCGCGTTGCTCCGCGACGCTGCCGGCGGCGTCGCGCCGTATCAGTGACCAGCGGCCTTCGCTGCCGGGCATCTGGCTTCGGCGCGCGCGGGGATCGGGGCGGCCGCGCGGCGCCTTGGCGGCGGCTTGCAGCGAGCGAAGCGGCGCGAGCGTGTCGTTGGTCACCTCGCCCGACCAAACCAGGTCCCACAGCGCGCCCAGTAAGTCCCGCGGGAAACCGCCGACGCGCCGCGCGAGATCCGCGAAGAATAGCGCTCCACCTTGGCTGAGCTCCGCGCGCAGCTTGGCGTGCAATTCGCCCGGCGCCGGGACGGGCACGGCCGCCAGCAGCGCGAGCTTGTCGTTGCGGTAAAGCGCAACCTTGCCGTCGCTCGAGCCGTGCGGCTCCACGCCGACCCAAGTAAGCTCCCCGGTGGCGAGCAAGCTGTCCAAATCCGAAGGGCTAAACCCGCGCACGCGCGCCGGTAGCACGTCTTGCACCAGCACGGAGCCGGCGATGGGCACACCCTGCAACTGATCGATGGCACGCTCGAGCGCGTCCGTCGAGCGGGACGGCTCTTGCGCTCCTTGCCAGGCGAGCGCGAGCCGCGCGAAAGCCTCCGGCGGTACCGGCTCGATGGCGCGCCGGAGCTTGGCCAAGCTGCGCTGCTTGATCTGCCGCAGCACGTTCTTGTCGCACCACTCTCGCTCGTGGCCGCCAGGTAGGAACTCGCCACGCACGACGCGCCCGGCGTCCTCCAGCTGAACCAGGGCGGATTCCACGACCCCGCGACCCAAGCCGTAGCGGCGCGCTGGCACGTCGCTGGTGAAGGGTGCGTGCGTGCGAGCGAAGCGGGAAATCAGCTCGCGCAGCGCGTCCGTCGTCGGAGCGAGGAACGTGCTGGGCAAGCCGGCCGGGGGCATGACCCCGAGCGCGTCCCGCAACTTGCCCGCATCTTCTGCCGCGAAATAGCGCTCTTCCCCGGCGATGTGGGCGCGCGCGACGCGTCGCGCGGCTTGGAGCTCGTGCAAGATGGCGGGCAGGGCCGCGGGGTCGTGGGCCCTTGCCTCCAAATCTGCGAGCGTGAGATCGCCGAGCAGGAGCAGCAAGTCGTGCACGTCGTCCCCGTGGCGGAGGCTCGGCTCGCGCAGCTTGAGCAAGTCGCGCTCCACGCTTTCGATCGTCTCCGCGTCGAACAGCTCGCGGAGCTCCGCTTCGCCCAGCAAGCCACGAAGCTCTGCCTGATCCAAGACCAGCGCCTGCGCGCGTCTTTCCGCGAGCGGCGCGTCCCCGTCGTAGATGAAATTGCCGACGTACGAGAACAAGAGCGTGCTGGCGAAAGGCGACGGGCTCTGTGAGTCCACCGGCACCAGCGCCACCTCGCGCCGACGGATCTGAAGGAGTAGCTCCACGAGCGCCGGTAGATCGAAGACGTCTCGCAAGCATTCGCGGTACGTCTCCAAAATCATCGGAAACGACGGGTACTGGCTGGCGACGCGCAGTAGGTCCGAAGCGCGGCGGCGCTGGGCCCAGAGCGGCGTGCGGCGCCTGGGGTCTCGCTTCGGGAGCAGCAAAGCCCGTCCCGCGTTCTCGCGAAAATGCGCGGCGAATAGCGAGCTCTTGGCGAGCGCCTGCACCACGAGTGCCTCGACTTCGTCCGGATCCGGCGCGAACTCTTCGGCCGAGAGCTGCTCCTCCGTGTCCGGTAGACGGAGCACGATTCCGTCATCCGACCACACCGCGTCGAGCTCCGCGCCCGAGCGGTTACGAAAGCCTTCCGCCAGGGCCATCGCCCACGGCGCGTGCACACGGCGCCCGAAGGGGCTCAAAATGCAGACTCGGAAATCTCCGACTTCGTCCTTGAACCGCTCCACCACGATGGCGCGGTCGTTCGGTACCACGGACGTCGCCGCGCGCTGCTCGTAGAAGTACTCGAGCAAGGTCTGGCTCGCGCCGCTGTCGAACCCGTGCTGCTCTTTCAGTACCTCCGCTGCGCGCAAGAGCGGAATGTCCAGCAGCTCGCGCGTCAGGGCGCCAATCTTTCGCCCGAGCTCCACGGGTCGGCCCGGACCCCCACCGCGCCAGAACGGCATCTTCCCCGGTTGGCCCGGCGCCGGGCTCACGAGCACACGGTCATGGGTGATCTCGTCGATGTGCCAAGAGCTTGCGCCGAGCAAAAATACGTCGCCCGCGCGCGACTCGAACACCATCTCTTCGTCCAGCTCCCCGACGCGCACCGGCTTTTCGGAGTTGGACAAAAACACGCCATAAAGGCCCTGATCGGGGATGGTGCCGCCGCTCACGATCGCGATGCGCTTGGCCCCGGCGCGGGCGCTGATTTCGCCGCTGACCCGATCCCAAGTGATGCGCGGCCGCAGCTCCGAAAACTCGTCCGAAGGGTAGCGCCCGGCCAACAGCTCCAGCACGCCGTCGAACGAGGCGCGCGGCAGCTCCGCGAAGGGCGCCGCCTGCCGACACAAGTCGTAGATGGCGCCGTCCGTGAGCGGCGCGTTGGCGACCGCGGCCACGATTTGCTGCGCCAGCACGTCCAGCGGATTGCGCGGGTAGCGCGTCGCTTCCACCGCGCCTTCGTGCATGCCGCGCGCGACGACGGCTGCCGCTGGCAGCTCCCCCTTGTGCTTGGGGAACACGATGCCGTGCGACGTTTCGCCCACGCTGTGGCCGGCGCGGCCGATGCGCTGCAAGCCGGACGCGACCGTGGGCGGCGCCTCGACCTGCACCACCAAGTCGATGGCGCCCATGTCGATGCCGAGCTCGAGCGAAGACGTCGCCACGAGGGCGCGTAGCTTGCCGAGCTTGAGCTGATCTTCGACGAAGGCGCGCTGGTCTTTGGCGAGCGAGCCGTGATGCGCGAGCGCGATTTCGCTGCCGGCTAGCTCGTTCAAGCTTTGCGCGAGGCGTTCCGCCAGCCGCCGGCTATTCACGAAAATGAGCGTCGAACGGTGCTCTTGAATCAACGCCAACAAGGGCGCGTGAATCTCCGGCCAGTTCGATTTAGGCGAGGCCGCGGCGGGCGGAGCCGACAGCGCATTCGGATCGGCAGCCGTGGGCTCCCCCGCACTGCGGGCCGCTGCTCGGACTTCCACGTGCAAGCGGGGCGGCATCCGCGCGTCCACGATCTCCACCGGGCGGGGTTGGGGGTGCTCGTTGCCCGGCGCGAAGAAGTAACCGCCGAGCAAGCGCGCGGCTTCGTCCAAGGGGCGCTGGGTGGCGGAGAGGCCGATGCGCTGGAGCGGCTTGTCACTCGTGCGCATCGCCTCCAATCGCTCCAAGGACAAAAACAAGTGCGCTCCGCGCTTCGTTGGCAAGAGCGCGTGAATCTCGTCGATGATGACGGTCTGCAGCGAGGCGAAATGGCGAGCGGCTTGCGAGGTCAGCAGCAGGTACAGCGACTCCGGCGTCGTGATCAGCAAATCTGCCCCGGAACGCTGGAAACGGGAGCGATCTTTCACCGAGGTGTCGCCGGAGCGGGTCGCGACGTCCAGCTCTCGCACTGGAACGGAGAGCTCGGCCGCGGCGGCGCGAATTCCCGCGATTGGCGCCCGCAAATTGCGATCCACGTCCACCGCGAGCGCTTTGAGCGGGGAGACATAGAGGACTTTCAACCCTTCCCCCTCCACCGGCTGTGTCATGAGCCGGTCGAGCGACGACAAAAATGCCGCGAGCGTCTTGCCGGAGCCGGTGGGCGCCAAGAGCAGCGTGGATTTTCCTTCGCGAATCGCGGCCCAGCCCAGGCTCTGCGCGCGCGTGGGAGCGCGAAAGCTCTTCGAAAACCAGTGGCGCACGGGCGCGGAAAATTCTGTCAGTGCGTGCAAGGGGACCGAGGGCTCATCATAGTACCGAGCCGTGAGCGTCGACAGCCGGGCGTGACCCTGTCAGATTGATCGCGATGCTTCCGGTGCTCTCCGCCCAGCAGATGCGCGCGTTCGATCGCCACGCCACGGAGGTTCACGGCGTGCCGAGCCTGGAGCTGATGGAGAACGCGGGACGGGGCGCGACTGAAGGCATTCAGCGCCTTCCCGTCGTGAGCCAGAGCAAGTCGGCCATCGTGGTCGTCCTCGCGGGCGGGGGTAACAACGGCGGGGACGGGTTCGTAGTTGCGCGCCGCCTGCTCGGCGCCGGCATCAAGGCCAAAACCTTGTTGGCCGTACCGGCGGAGAAGCTGACCGGAGACGCGCTCACCAACTACCGCGCGCTCGTCGACGCGGGCGCCAAAGTGACCGAGCTGAACGAGGACGTCGCGCCCCTCGCGGCCGCGCTAGCGTCGGCCAACGTCGTGGTGGACGCGCTGTTCGGAACCGGCCTCACGCGGGAAGTAAGCGGCTTCTTCGCGCAAGTCGTGGGGGCAATTGACGCGGCCGAGTGCTGCAAGGTATCCCTCGACATGCCGTCTGGTATCGAGGCGGACACGGGGCGCGTGCTCGGCGTCGCGGTGCAGGCAGACCATACCTTCACGTTCGCGCACCATAAGCTCGGGCTGTGCACACCGGTCGGCTCCGCCCACGCGGGCAGGGTGGAGGTGTGCCCCATCCTAGAGTCCCAGGATCCGAGCGCTACCGGCGTCTCCGCCAGCCTCGTGGAGCGCGCGGACGTGCTGCGGCTGCTGCCGGTTCGGGGCAGCACCGTGCACAAGAGCTCGGCCGGGCGCGTGCTGGTCGTCGCGGGGTCGCCGGGTAAGCTCGGCGCGGCCCTGCTTTCGGCGCACGGAGCCCAGCGCGGCGGAGCGGGTCTCGTCACGATCGCGACCGCCCCGGCCGCCGCGGACGCGCTCGACATGCGCGTGCTCGAAGCCATGACGGCACGACTGGACTCGGACGACGCGCTGAAAGGCGCGCTCCAACGCTGCGACGTCGCGGTCGTCGGCCCCGGTCTCGGGCTGGACGCCGCGGCACGGCGCTTCGTGGACGGCGTGGTGTTCGGGCATGAAGGTCCGAAGGTCGTGGACGCCGACGGCATCTCGCACTTCGCGGGCCGCGCCGAGGAGCTGCGCAAGGCGAAAGGGGTGGTGCTCACGCCCCACGCCGGAGAGCTCGGGCGCTTGTTGGGGGTGCCGTACCAGCAGGTCGAGGAAGATCGTTTCGGTGCGGTCGCGCGCGCGGTGGCGCTCACGGGTGCGGTCGTGCTGCTCAAAGGGCGTTTCAGCATCGTGGCCGCGCCGGGCGCCCTCCCCGTCGTGAACCCCACCGGCGGCCCCGTGCTGGCGACGGGCGGCTCGGGCGACGTTCTCTCCGGCATCATCGCCGCGTTGTGCTGTGAGCTCCCGACGCGCGAAGCCGCCTACGCGGGCGCGTACTTGCACGGCGCCGCGGCGGACGCGTGGGCCAAGTCACGCGGCGCAGATCGCGGGCTTCTGGCGCACGAAATCGCCGACGCGTTGCCGCAGGCTTTGGGTGAGCTCCGCTCAGTCGCTTTCGACTAGCGCGCGCAGCCGCTCGGCCGAGAGGCCCCGCAACGTCTCGATGTTGCGTTCGTAAATCTTGCTCGTATCCGGGAACGCATCCACCGCCCGCGTGACGCTCTCTTCGCGCAGCAAGTGCAGCATGGGGTACGGCGAACGATTGCTGTAGTTCGCTGGGTCGTCCGTCGCCGCGTCCGCAAAGCAGTAGTCCGGATGGAAGCTGGCGATCTGCAGCGTGCCGTCCAGCTCCAGCTCCTCGAGCAGCGCGTCGCCAGTCGCTTCGCTCACCACGTACCGAATCTGCCCGCGCAGGTGGACGGCCTTGGCAAACGGGCAGAGATTTAGACCGATCACGGCGCTTTCGAGCCAGGCAACGGTGCGAGCGATCACGGCTTCAGACACGGCGGGCAAGGTAGCCCACAGGGCCCGGACGCGCCGAAGGATCGTCCAATCAGCGGACGGCCGCCGCGCCGCTGGGTGAGCCCCCGCGAGGGCGATGAACCTCGCCTGGGGGGGGAGCTGAGCGGGGCCCCGCGTCTGTCGGGTTGGCAGGCGCTCCCAGGTTGCTGACAGTTTGACACCCGGCGTGTGTCGGGAAAGACGCGCGGAATCCTCGCAAATACCGGCTTTTGTGCGGAAGCGGACCTTGGCATGAGCCTTGCGATGACGTTTCCCCATCGGAGGTTCGAAGTGATGTCAGCGAGCGCGGTCCAGGGTCGGTCGAGCGAGATGAACAAGGTGAGCGAAGTGCGCGAGAAGCTTGCGGAGCTGTTGCCGCAGCTGCGGCTCCGAGCGCTCAAGCTATGCCGTGATCGAGAGCTGGCGGACGACCTGCTGCAAGAGACCGCGCTGCGAGCGCTCTCCTTCGAAGGCAGCTACAAGAGCGACACCAACCTCAAGGCTTGGCTCCATCAAATCCTGTTCAGCGTGTTCGTGACGCGCTGTCGTCGTCGTCGTCGGAGCCATCGCTTCTTGCTGGAGCACGCGACGGACCCGAACCTCTGGTGCGGTGACCGTGAGCCGAATCGGCCGAACGAAGGCTTGAGCCCGCCGGTGAAGCGCGCCATCGCGGCGCTACCGCGCCAGTTCGGCGCCGTCGTGGTGCTCGTGGATTTGGAGGACTTGAGCTACGGGGAGGCAGCGGAACAGCTCGGCGTTCCGATCGGAACCGTCATGAGCCGCCTTCACCGCGGCCGGCGGTTGCTCGCCGGCCAGTTGTCCTTCGACGTGCCACAAGCAGCGTGAGATTGCGCTGACGATGAAGTGCCCGCGGGGGCGTGGCAGATTTGTCCAAGGTCAAGATGTAGATCCGTCGGCGACCAGCGCCTTCGTCATCGAATTGTTTCTCAAACGATGCGGCGGAATCTCGATCAACACGATCGTGAGCTGACGTTGAGGGGAGACGCGCGGCAGGACAGCGGAGGCGTCTCGTCGTGCTAGCGTGATTCGCCCGGTCATGCGAGCCCTGCCTTCGTTGCGAGCTCTAGCTCTACCCGTTTCGGCGGTGCTGCTCACCAGCGGCGCGTGCAGCCTCATGGCGCCTAGCGACGCCGAGCTCCTGGGCAAGATGACGCGGCCCACGAGCTCGAATGCGGGCAGCGACGGGTCCGGAGAGAGCAACGGCGGCGCCGTTACGAAGGGGGGCGCGAACAGCGGCAGCTCTGGCTCCCTCGGGGGCGCGGGCGAGACCGAGCTGCCTCCTCTCGGGGGGGACGGCTCGCTGCCGGGAGCCGGCGGCGAACGCGGCAACTCGGACTTCTCGTCGCTCATCCCCCAGGACGGACTGGCCCTTTGGCTGATGGCCGATCACGGAATCGGCGAGGTCGAGGGCGGCGCGGTCGCAGTTTGGTCCGACTTCTCGGTCAACGAGTCGGACGCCAAGCAGTCGCTCGGGTCCTTGCAACCCAAGCTGGTCCCGAACGCGCGAGGCTCCCTTCCCCTTCTCGAGTTCGACGGCGTGGACGATCGGCTGTCGTTGCCGTCTGGGTTCGCAGACTTCAGCGCAGGCCTGAGCGTGTTCATCATCGCCAGCCAGTCCAGCGACCAGGGGTGCCCCAGCTTGCTCCAGCTCTCCAACGAGCCGGAGGCTCAAGACGTGGAGGTCGGTCGCTTCCACGGCGCCGTGCATTACGAGGTCGCGGAAGACGACGTGTGGGGTGAGGACGATAGCTTCGCCTTGCAGCAGCTCGTGCTCGTCGGCGTAACTCACGCCCCCGGCAAGAACCCGGAGCTTCAGCTGAACGCCATGCACATGGAGACGGGCACGTTCACCGCCTTGCCGGAGGTGAAGGAGCGAACCAACAACTTCATCGGCCGCTCCTTGTACCAAGGCTGCGAGCCCTTCCACGGCCGAATCGGGGAAATCATTCTCTACTCGCGCGCGCTCGACACCACCGAGCGCCTCGCCGTGCACCTCTACCTGCAAAACAAGTGGAGCTACGAGCCACCCGTCAAAACCAAACCCGGGCCGGGCGAGATCCCGGCGGCCAACTGATGTCCACTCGCTCGAACGTCACGGCCAGGCTTCCGATCATGGTGCGCGCCCTGAAGGCTGGCTCGGGGGAGCGGCCCAGCGTGCGCCCGCCGCCTGTCCGCCCCAACGGCGTGCCGTTCGCGCCGCGCGTGGTCGGTCGCTACTTGCTGTGCGACGTGTTCGCTTCGGGCGGCATGGCGACACTGCACCTCGGGCGGCTGATGGGTCCGGAGGGCTTCTCTCGCACCGTCGCGATCAAGCAGCTGCACCCGCAGTACGCGCACGACCCGAAGTTCGTCGCCATGTTCCTGGACGAGGCACGGCTCGCTTCGCGCGTGCATCACCCCAACGTCGTCTCCCCGCTGGACGTGATCTCGCACCCGCCGGACCTGTTCATGGTCATGGATTACGTCCACGGTGAGGCGCTGTCGCGGTTACTCAAAAGCCGCGCGGGGGAGCCGGTGCAGCCTCGCATTGCGGCCGCCATCATTGGCCAGGTGCTGCTGGGCCTGCACGCCGCGCACGAAGCAACCGGCGAAAGCGGCGAGACGCTGGAGCTCGTGCACCGTGACGTGACCCCCCACAACATCATGGTGACGAAGGACGGCGTCGCCAAAGTGGTGGACTTCGGCATCGCCAAGGCCAAGGCGCGTTCCGCGCAGACCGAGCGCGGAATGCTCAAAGGCAAGCTTGGCTACATGTCGCCCGAGCAGATCAACCAAGAAGCGGTGGATCGCCGGGTGGACGTGTTCGCGGTCGGCGTAGTGTTGTGGGAGATGCTCACCGGTCAGCGCCTGTTCGACGGCGACAACCCGGCCGACGTGCTGCAGAAGCTGATGGAGCGCCCGGTCCCCCCCCCGACCAGCATCGTCCCATCCCTACCGCCCGATTTGGACGACGTCGTGATGGCCGCGCTCGCGCGCTCCACCGACGAACGCTTCTGCAACGCCCGCGCGATGGCTCAGGCGCTCGACTACGCGATACGACCGGCCAGCATGCTCGAGCTCGCGGCCTGGGTGGAAGAGCGCGCCGGGGACGAGCTGGCCGCACGCGCCGACTTGGTGCTCGACGTGGAGGCGCTCAGCTTCGACGATTTCACGCGTGGTCACGCGCTGGCCCGGACCCCGCCTCCCGTGGCAGCGCAAGGGGCGGAGCCGCCGCCCGTCGAGAGTCTCGAGCCTTCTTCGATCTCGGTGCGCGAGTCATCAACGCGCTCCTCTGGGCTCAAGAAATGGCTGATCTTGCCCGCGGCGGCGCTAGTCCTCCTCACCGGCGGCTTCCTGCTTTGGACGCGGAGCCAAGGGCCGGCGGCGGACGCGAGCGCGGCGGGGCCGTCCCTGGTAGCGCTGCCTCCGCCTCCAAAGCGCGTCGAGCTGCCGACCCAGGCTGCTCAGCTCACGCCTCGCGTGGTCGAGGCGCCGGTTGCCGACGTCGCGGAGGGGAGCCCCAGTGTCGCGGCACCCGCTCCCCGTCGTCCGCCCGCAGCGCTCAAGCCGACCGTGCTCGCGCCTGTTCCTACGCCGGCCGCCAAACCTGCGGCCGGGCCATGCGACGTGCCGTACACGGTAGACAAGCGCGGCGTAAAGCGCTTCAAAGAGGCGTGCTTTTGATGCGCCTGACGCACGCCGCGGCGCTCCTCCTCGCCGCCGCTTTCCTCTCCTCACCTAGCGAAGCCGC
This sequence comes from Polyangiaceae bacterium, assembly GCA_029266615.1. Lineage (GTDB taxonomy): Bacteria > Myxococcota_A > Polyangia > Polyangiales > Polyangiaceae > PMG-095. The sequence continues at coordinate 35,682 of JAQSWN010000043.1, read as the reverse complement.
CAAACCCTCGCGCGCCTGCATCGATGCGCACGCGGAGGGGCAAGTGGAGCGCGACGCGGGGCGACTCCTGCGCGCGAGCGAGCGCTTTCGCGCCTGCGCGGTCGAAGCGTGTCCCGCCGTCATCCGCAAAGAGTGCACCGACCTCGGCGCGACGCTCGAGGCACAAACACCGAGCTTGGTCGTCAAAGCCGAAGACACCCGCGGCCAGGCGATTCCCGGGGCGCGGGCCAGCATCGACGCCGGGCGCGAGCTGCCGAAGCTGGATGGCACGGCCATCTCGCTGGATCCGGGCGTGCACCAGATCGACGTTTCGCTCCCCGACGGCCGTCGCCAAACCGTTCATCTAAGCCTGTCTTACGGAGAAAAGGCGCGACCCGCGATCGCTCGCTTCGAAGCCCCCAAGCCGCTCGAGCCCAAGGCCGCGGCGGGTGGCAACGCGCTCGCTTACATCATCGGCGGCGCCGGTATCATCGGGCTCGGTGCGTGGGGCGCCTTCGCTTATGACGGCCGGCGTCGTCAGGGTGATTTGGAGACTTGCGCGCCGCGCTGCTCGGATCGCTCGGAGGTGGACGCGATGCGCCGCAGCTACTTGATCGCGGACGTGCTGCTCGGTCTGTCGGCGGCCGCGCTCGGCACCAGCGCCTACCTGCTGATCACGAACACGGGTGAAGAAGAAGGCGTGCGTGAGCGCGCCGTCCTTCTCGGTGCGCGCGGGCGTTTCTAACCGAGCTTAGCCGCCAGTGCCGCCGCTACCCGCGGCGCCGCTACTCGCGGCCCCGCCGAGCGGAAAAGGGAACGGGAACAGGGTGCCTCCGACGCCGGCAGCGCTCTGCCCGGCCGCGCCCGCGCTGCCACCCAAGGTGGAGGCGCCGGCCTCCGTGCTCGTCCCTTTGCCCGGGCCGATATTGGGACCTTGGGTCGACTCCTCCTTGGTCGGCACTTCTTGGCGCCGGCCTCCGCCCTCGTAGTGGTCGTCGCTGCAGGCGAGTGACCCGACCAACGCGCTCAGCACTCCCCACATCATCGTTATTCGCATGACCAAAGTCCGTCGCTGCCGCACGCGCATTCGTCGCCCAACGCGCCCGCACAACGCGCGCCGTCCAACACGAAACCGGCGCAAACTCCGCCGGAAAAAATGGGCGCGGCCGGGCAGTCTGGGATCGCGACTTCGAACGGCACGCGCTCCTTCACTTCACCATCGATCGCAAGCTCGCACACGAAGCGCCCCGCCGCGTAGGGCCCGTCCGCGTCGGGTCGTTCGAGCTCGAAGGATATGGTGATGACCTCCCCCTGGCCCGGAGCTTCTTCGGAAATCCCGAGGTCGTAGTCGACGTTGGTGACCCGGCCGTCACGCGGATCGTAAATCTGCTGGGCCCGGAGCCGCGCGCTCACCGTCACGTCGTCCACACCGCTCGCAATCTCGGCGATGCAGTAGATGGTCTCCGTGTCCGTGAAGAAGCGCTCGCGCTTACGGTCCCCGGACGAATCCAGCGACATGTATGCGTCGCGAAAGCCGGAGGTGTCGCACCCGGCGGTGAGCAAGAGCAGGGCGGCGAGCGATGCGCGCTTCACGGCTGCTTCCCAAGCGCAAGCGCACGCCGCTCCAGGATGCGGGCGGCCTCACGGTACGACGCGTTCTCGGGACTGCGGCGCGATAGCTCGCGGTAGAAACCGAGGGCGCGTTGGAAGTCACCGCCCGCGATCGCGTCGGCGGCCGCGCGCTCCAAGGTGACTCCCTTGGGCAACACCGGCGGGGGTTCGGCGGGTGTGGGCGCCAACCGAGTCTGAGCGTCCGACTCGCCGACGTGCTGCGGCAACGCGGGGGCGTGGCTGGCGGATGGCTGCGGCGAGGCGCCCCCGGTCATCTCCGCTTCGAAGACGGGGTTCATTGCGATGAAGCCAATCAAGAGCGGCATGATGACGAGAGTCGCCTTGCGCGCCATCGACGCGTCTCGGAGTTGCTCCAAGATGCTCGGCTTGGCTTGGGGGGGCGCACTGGTCGTGACGGGCGCCGCCAGCGGGGGCTCCGAGGCGAGCCGCGCAGGCTCCGCGATGGGCGGGGGCGGCTGCGTGCGGGCGGCGACGGCCTTGCCGCGTTCCATGAGCGCGGTCACCGAGAAGTAGGCGGTGCGGTCGCTCTCGTCGAGCTCGCTGAGCCGTAAAGTCTTGGCTGGTACTGGCGCCATGGTCGTTACTCCGGAGCTCTCTTCGCTGTCGAAGGCGTCATGATGGGGTCCTCGTCCGCTCACGGCTTTGACTCCTGCGGCGCTTGCCCGGCGATGCGGCGCTCCGCGGCGTCGTAAACGGCGGCCGGGAGATCCTTGCCGTGGTCGCGCAACATCGAGACGAAGCTCGGCACGTAGCCGGTCGGCAGAAGGTCGCTCTGGATGCGTCCATGCGAGTCTTGCCCGTAGTACTGCCGCGCGAAAATGTCGTGCAGCTCGTAGCGACCACTGTGCATGTCGAAGCCGGCAACTTCCGTGATGTGCGTCAACTTGCGGGAGCCGTCGCTCAATCGGGAGACTTGCACGATGACGTTCACGCCCGACGCGATCTGTAGCCGTAGCGCCGCCAGCGGCAGCTCGACGTCACTCATCATGGCCATCGTCTCCAAGCGCGTGAGCGTGTCGCGCGGGTAAGTAGCGTGGAGCGTGCCCAAGCAGCCGCCGTGACCGCTGACCATCGCCTGAATGATGTCCAGGGCCTCCCCGCCGCGGATTTCGCCGATCACGATGCGATCCGGCCGCATACGCAAGGTGGCGCGGAAGAGGTCACGGATGCTTACGGCGCCGCGGCCTTGCGGGTCGGCCGGGCGTGCTTCCAGCTGTACGACGTGGGGGTGCTGCACCTGCACTTCTTTCGAGTCCTCGATGACGGCGATGCGCTCGCCGCGCGGGATGAAGTGGGTGAATGCGTTGAGGAGCGAGGTCTTGCCACTGCCGGTGCCGCCCGCGATCATCACGTTCAGCTTCGAGTGAACCATCGCGTCCAAGGAGTCGTGCGCGTCTTGCGTCAACGTCCCGAGGTCCAGAAGGCGACTCAAGCTGAAGCTGTCTTTGGAGAAGCGTCGAATGGAGACATAAGGGCCGTCCGGCGCGGCGGGCGGGATGACGGCTTGCAGGCGCGAGCCGTCCGGCATGCGCGCTTCCAAGATGGGGTGCAGCTCGTCCACGTGCTTGCCGACGAACTGGGCCGCGTTTCTGAGCGCGCACAGGATCGCTTCACGGCTCTCGAAGCGCGCGTCGGTCGCCTCTAGCTGGCCGCGCCGCTCGATGAAGACGACGCTCGGCCCGTTGATCATGATTTCCGAGACGCTAGGGTCGTCCAAAAACTTTCGGACCGGCTCCAGGAAGCCGAGCAGTGTTTCGGCGTAGACGCTGGGAGCGATCACGGTACGGCCTCCAGCAAGGACTCCCCGGCTTCCTCGGCGTGGACGCCGCTGGGCGCCAGGCGCAGGTAGTCGCGAAAGTGCTCGTCGGCCTCCAAGCGGTTGCCGAGCTCGTCGCGGAGCAACACGGCAAGGCTGTAGTGCGCATCCGCGTGTTGTGGCTTGGCGCTGAGCACGCGCTCCAGCTCCTCGCGCGCTCGCGCTATGTCTCCCACCGCGGCCAAGAGCGTGGCTTGGACGAAGCGCAGCCGGTAGGCGCGCGGGTGACGGCGCAAGTGCTCTTGGCTGTACTGGAGCGCCGCGCGGTAGCGTTGGTCCTTCACGCAAACGTCGATCAGCAGCGGCGTGATCTCGCGTTGGTCCATGCCGCTCTCGCGGGCGAGGTTCAAGTACTGCTCGGCGCGCGTGTAGTCGGCGCGCGCGTAGGCGGCCCGAGCGCGATCCATCAGCAGGCTCTTCTCGCGTTCGTTTTCGGCGGCTTGCTCGGCCGGCGTCGCCGCTTCCATCGAGGGGCCGCGAGCGCAGCCGGTGGCGAGCACCGCCGCAAGGAGCAAAGTCAGGGTACGAATCATTGACGCTTCTTCCCGGCGAACTTGAGCTCGATTTGGCGGTCGAGCGAGTTGAGCCAGCTGGAGTAGGGAGTCGTTTGGCGGCCGACGTAAGAGAGGAGTAGCCGCACCTCCGTGCGCGCCTCCTCGTAGCTCTTGGTCGCGAGCGCGCGCTCCAAACGCACGCGGTGAACGTGGAAGTCCAGCTCCACGCTCTTCTGCATGTTCTCGCTTTGGAGCGTTGCGTCGCGGAACCGCTCCGGCGCTTCCGCGCGGGTGAAACAGGCGGCCGCGCGTTGAAAGGTGTTCACCGCGACCACCGCGTCTTGCCCGCTGAAAGGCGCTCGCTCGCGCGCCGTCTCCGCCCGCCGCAGCTCCTCGTGCCCCAGCGCGAGCGCGGATTCGGGGGCTGCTTCCGGGCAGCGCGTCGCGCTGGCGGCCGCGAACAGCGGCGGTGGCTGCACCTCCGTCGGGAGCGCGGCGTCGGCAGGGCTTTGAGTCAGGAGTAAGTAGAAGCCCAGCGGAAACCCGACCGCCGCCATCGCGTAGATGGCGGGGCTACCGCCGCCATCCTTCTTCGAGCCGGTGGCGCTGCGCGCGGCTCCGGACTCAGCGATCGACACGAAAATCTCCACGCGGCCGATGCGGAGCAGCCCGTCCGCGAGCAGCCGGCCCTCCACGAATGGCACGCCATTGAGCGTGACCGGGCGCTCCATGCTGCGCACCTGACCGAATATGCCCGTGCCATCCACGGAGATGAGCAGCTGCTCGACGGCCGAGTCCTCCGCCGGAAGGCGGATCTCGCAGTGAGACCCGCTGCCGATCAGCGCTTGCGTCGCGTCGACGGTGAGGTCCTGCCGTGTACCGTCGTCGTGGCGCACGCTGAGCTTGAGGATTGGAACTTCGTTCATCGTCAGTCGCCCTGGAACGCGTCTTGAATCTGCAAAAACATCGGCGAAACGATGAGCAGCAGGATGGCCGCGAACACCAGCACCATCGGCCCCAGCATCTTCACGCTGGCGCGAGACGCCGCCTCTTCCGCGCGCGTGGATCGACGTTGCCGGGAGGCCTCGGCTTGAATCTCCAAGACGTGGCCGAGCGGGTTACCGCGCTCCTCGGCTTGAGTCACGGCGCCTACGAACTCGCGCACGACCTCGCACGGCACCCGCGTCACGAGTTGCTCCAGCGCCTGCTTGCGGGTCTTACCGACCTGCAACTCCTGCAGAATGAGGTTCAGCTCTTCGATCAACGCGTCGCCGCTGCTGCTGCTCTTGTCGATCACTTGTCGGAGCGCACCCGGGAAATCTAGACCCGCGGAAAGACCGAGCGAGAGCAAGTCGATGACGTAGGGTAAGCCGTTTTGAACTCGCTTGCGTCGCTCCTGCTCGATGCCGGTGAGCTGCAGATAGGGCAGCATTCCGCCGATCATTCCGCCCAGGAGCACGTACAGAAACCCGCGTGAAAGCAGCGTGCCATAGACCGCGCCTGCGCTCAGCCCGGCTAGAAGAGAGAAGATCGTGAGCGCGACGCACTCCTCGGGTTGCAACCCCCAGAAGTCGCCCGAGAGCGTGATCTGGCGATCGATGCGGCCGCGGAAAGTGTCGCTCAGGAGGGGTCTGATGCGAGCGCCTAGCCAGCGCAAAATCGGCTCGATCGAGCGAAATAGCCCGTTCTTCTGCTCCGCTCGGAGGCGCTTCAGCCCGCGCACGCCGAGGTAGCTGGGCAGAGCCGAGGGCACGCTGGCGACCGTGTACGTCACCAAAAATAGCGTCGCGAACGTGGTGCACGATATCGTCACCCGCAGCAGGAACGGCGCGAGACTCATATGTCCACCGCCAGCACTTTGCGTGCAGTGAGTAACGACGCGATCCACAACCCTACCGACAGCGCGATGATGGCCCAGCCGATCACGGACTGTGTGAGTGGATCGAAGTAGCCTTTGCTGACCGTGTCGAACATCAGCAGGATGACGGCCGGGAAGATGGCGAGTACCGCGAGCTGGGCCTTGCCCTCCGCGGTCTTCGACCGAACAACACCCTGAAGGCGCGCCATCTCCCGCAGCGTTTCCGCGGTCTTTTCTAGAATTTTGGGTAAATCCCCGCCGACTTGGCGCCCGATTAGCAAGCCCGAAAGCGCGGCGTCCAGCTGCGTGCTGCGTATCCGACCAGCCATGCTGAGCAGCGCCTGGTCGACGGTGTTACCGAGCCGCATCTCCTTCAGGGCGAGCGCGACCTCCGCGTCCAACGGCGCGGCCAAGAGCGGCTGGGTGTAGGCGAGCGCGTTGCCGATGCTCGGCGTCGCCTTGAGCGCATTGGCCAATGTCAGCACGAAGCCGTCGATTTTGGACTCGATGGCGCGCACGCGCAGGCGACGTAGCTGCTCGATGTAGAGGGCGGGGCCGAACGCGATTGGTATCACGGCGCCGTACGCGGCCCCGCTGGCCAGCACGAGGCCGATGCACAAGCTCACGGCAATGGAAGCGACCTGGCACCAAATGATGACCCGGCCGTGCGTCGGCATGAACATCTGCCGTAGCTTGCGGTTCAGATAGGCTTCGTAGAGCGACCAGTAGCGGTACGGCAACGAGCCCGGATCTCGCGCGGTGAGGAACACGCCGGAGAGCAGCGCGAAGCCGAGGAGCAAACTCGCCCCCGCCTTGAGCACCAAGAGCTCGCTCACAGGTAGCGCTCCCCCGGCTTGATCAAGCCCCGCACGATGAGCTCGTCCAAAAAGCTCGGCAAGTAGCCGCTGGCGAGGAAATTGCCCAATACCTCTCCGTTGGGTCCGGTCCCTTGGCGGTCGAACCCGTAGATGCGACGCAGCTCGAAGTCGCCGCGCTGGTCCAGCCCGCACACCTCGCTAATGGCGACCACCTTGCGCGTTCCGTCCGACAGGCGCGTCTGCTGCACGATCAGCTGTATGCTGCTCGCGATTTGCTCGCGGATGGCGCGCGACGGCAGCTCCACGCCTGCCATCAAGCAGAGCGTCTCCAAGCGAGCGAGCGCCTCCGCCGGCGAGTTCGCGTGGGTCGTGGTGAGCGAGCCGTCGTGGCCGGTATTCATGGCCTGCAGCATGTCCAGCGCTTCTCCGCCGCGGCACTCGCCGACGACGATCCGGTCCGGGCGCATGCGGAGCGCGTTCTTGACCAGGTCACGGATCGTGTACTGGCCCTTGCCCTCCATGTTGGGCGGTCGGGTCTCGAGCGAGACCACGTGCGGCTGTTCCAACCGGAGCTCCGCGGAGTCTTCGATCGTGACGATGCGCTCGTCGTTCGGGATGAACGCGGAGAGCACGTTGAGCAGCGTGGTCTTACCGCTGCCGGTGCCGCCGGAGATGACGATGTTCTTCTTGGCGATGACGCTCCGGGTCAGGAACGTGCCCATGGCCGGGGAGAGCGCAGAGAGCTCATAGAGGCGCTTCAAATCCAGCGCGCTCTTCGGGAACTTGCGGATCGTGATGCAAGAGCCCTTGAGCGCGAGCGGCTTGATGATGGCGTTGACGCGCGAGCCGTCCGGCAAGCGCGCGTCGACGAGCGGCGAGGACTCGTCGATGCGCCGACCGAGCGGGGTAACGATGCGCTCGATCACCGCGCGCACGCGCTCTTCGTCCGTAAAATGCTGAACGCTCTTGGTGATCTTCCCGGCGCGCTCCACGTAAATCGTGTCGGCGTCGATCACCATGATCTCGGACACGGCCGGGTCGCTCAGGAGGTGTTCGAGCGGCCCCAGACCGAGCGCTTCGTCCGCCATCTCGCCGACGAGCCGATCCCGATCCACTCCCGCCGGGATGCGATCCTCCAGCAGCTTGACGATGCGCCGGAGGGCGGTGAGCACGCGGGGCCTGAACGACGGGTCGTCCAGGCGTGAGGTCTCGGTCATCGCGAGATCGAGATGCTCGAGCAGGCGGCGATGGATCTCGCGACGGAGCGGGCCGTCCGCCTCGGGGAGCGCGAGCGCACCCTCGACGCGAGGGGCGGCAGGCGCGAGCGGAGGAACCAGGGAGATGCTCGGCGCCGCCGCCGGCGCCGGCTCGGTCTTCGCGACCGGATGGAGCGGCACGACCGGAGCCAACACGACCGTCTGGTTGACGATGGCGGGCTCGTCGGGCGCCGCCGAGTTGCGCGCCCCTGACTCGAGGTTGCGCACGTAAATCGTGTGAAAACCCAGCAGAATGGGAGTGCCGTAGGCTACGTCGACGCTTCCGCCGCGCAGCAGCTGGTCCCCCGCGAGCGTGCCATTGGTGGAGATGTCCTGCACGCGCAGGACGCCGGGCTGCGCCGTGAGCAGCACATGACGCCGTGAGATGTGGTTGTCGTCCAGCTGGACGTCACACTCTTCGCCGCGGCCGACCGAGAGGGGGCCTTGCGCCAGCATGTGGGCGACGTGGCGATGACCGGTGCTGGCTTCGACCACGACCTCCAAGTTCATGGCTGAGTCCTCACCCCGGGCGCGGTGGCCGGATTCTTCTCCCAAGCGTTGACGTCGTTCATGTCTCCGCTGAACTCTTGGTAGTCCTGGAGCGCGCCGTCGAGCACCTCTTGCGCGCCCTTCGGGATCGATTCGATCACGCTCGGTACGACGAAGATGGCGCCCTCCACCTCTTCTTGCGCGTCCCCATGAGAGCCGAACAGCAAGCCGAGCAGAGGAATCTCGCTGAGCAGGGGCAAGCCGCCGACCGAGTGGCGTTGCGACCGGGAGCGGATGCCGGAAAGCACGATCGACTGGCCGAGCCTGAGCGCGACCGCGGTGTTGAGCTTGGACACGTTGCGCCCGGGCAGATCGGCGCCGGTGGCGACCGGCGGCGTGAGATCCATGACCTCTGCTTCCAGCTGAACGCGCAGCTCCTTGCTGGTCGAGTCGAAGCGCGGCAGCACCTTCACGTTGGTACCGAAGCGGATTTGGGTCAGCGTCGCCGCGAAACCGGTAGTCACGAGGTAGTTCTGCTCGCCTCCGCTCGAGAACGTCGCCTCCGTGCCATTGGAGGCGATGACCGTGGAGTGCTTGAGCACCTTGGCCCAGCCTTTCGTCGCGGCGAGATCCAAGCCCGGCAACGGTTGGTCGATAACGCTGGCCTGCGCCGAGGTCGCCGCGCCCGCGAGCAAATCCAACTCGCCGGAGAACTTGCTGAGCTTCAAGCCGCCGAACTTGCCCGGCCAGCTCACGCCGGCTTGGTAGCCCTTCGTGCGGTCGAACTGCACGAACAGAAAGTCTACGCGGATGTTGAGCTTGCTCTCCGCGGCTGCGCCGCCGAGCACGACCAAGGACTCCACCTGACCAGGGAACAGAGACGCGATCTGCGCGATGCGCTTGAGCTCCGGCTCCGTGCTCACGCCGCCTTCGATGAAGAGACGCGCGCCGACCCGACGCACGCGCACGCCCGTGGTCCCTTCCAAGAGCTGCAGCAGCTCGCGCTCGACGCTCTGCATCGGTCGAGGAGAGACGTTGATTTGATAGTTTACTTGTGTCCTGTCGTTCTTCAGCAAGAGCAGCGTCGTGCTGCCTGGCTTCTGTCCGACGATCACGAACTGCGAGCTGTCGGGGGTGAGCCGCACGTCCGCGATGCCCTTCACACCTTCCGCGAAGCTCTTTACGTCCATTGCGGAGAGCGTTCGGTTCTCGCCGACGGCGAGGCTCAGCTCTTCGTTCTGCTCGAGCTGAACTTGCTCGGGCGCGGCGGGCTTTTCGGCCTCTTTGCCGTTCTTGGCCGGCTCTTTCTTCTGCGCGGCGGCGGGCAGCGCGATGGCGAGCAAGAGGCACGCGAAGGCGGCGAGGCGGAGGCGAGCGGTCATCGGATGTTCGAGGCCTCGATACGCACGGGGGCCTGCGGAGTGGAGGGGCGGCGCTGCACGTCGGCGCGAACCTTCGTGTCCATCAGCGCGGAGGCTTTCAAGTCGGGCAGGTCGTCCAAGGTGCCCGGGTCGCCGGGGGGGCGCACGGCAACGGAAAGGCGACCACGCTCGCTTGCGAGGGCAAGCAGCTGCGCCTCCGGCAGGCTCAAGCTGAGCGTGAGCTGCTTGTCGCGGCGCTCGTCGCCGCGCGTCTTGGCGTCCGAAACGGATTGGGTCTCGATGCCAACCGCGAGCACGAGCACCCGCTGGAGCAGGACCGCCGACGACTGCTCGCCTTGGTTCTGGTCACCGTGGAACGTCGCGATCACGTCGACGTAGTCTCCTGGACGAATCAGCTGGTTGCCGCGCGTGTCGTCCTGGCCCGTGGACGCGCGCACCGCGATCGCACGCTTGCCGGGCTGGATCAGCGAGCTCAAATCGCGGTCTTCGGTCGTAATCGCGAGGTCCGTCCACATCAAAGACTGCTGGGGATAGAGCGCGACGGAGGTCTGCAGGCCGAGCACCTTGCTACGCTCCGCGGACTTGATGGCGCGATCTTCCACGTACGCGAGCGGCACGCTGCGAGTCGTCAGCATGTCGTCCGTGATGACCTTGCCGCGCTCGATGGGCTTTTGCACCATGAGCAGCTCGACCGGCTCGCCGCCGGACATTTCTCGCTCGAATTTGCGCAAATAGAGCAGCAAGAGCGCAGTGCCGAGCAGCGCCATCACCAGAGAGACGACGAGCGCGCGTTTGTTCATTTAGAAGATTCCTTCGGCCTGGGCCGTCGCCTTGGCGAACCCGAGGCTGCCCATCTCGATCAATGAGACGCCCGTCTGCTCGTCGGGCGTTTGCGTCGTTACCACGATCACGGCGACGCCGCCCTTGCTGAACGCACGCACGTGCTCGTTCAAATCGAGCTCGCCCGAAGCCTCCGTGACGGGGAGCTCGTGCTGCCGGAAGCCCTTGGGGAGCATCTGCGCCTCATAGAATTTCAGCACCTCGGCATGTGCCTTTCGTGTGTCGTACATGCGAAGGGCGTACGGGTGGTCGCTGATCTCGGCCGTGAGCACGCGTCGTGATGCGGGCGGACGAGGCAGGTAACGCGAGTCGCTGCCGGGGGCGTCGCCCTCTTCCGGAAACATGGCCGGGATGTTGAAGGTGCCTTCGGTCCACATCGCCAGGACATGGGTGCTGCCGGCCTTTTCGTCGCGACGCGCGACCACGTAGCGAGCGTCACCCAGCTGGGAGACGTCACCGCTGTCCGCGAAGGCCAGGATGCGATTCGTGAGCCCCTGCAAGCCGCCTTCACCGCTGTTTTTGCGAGCAACACACGCCACCTGACCAGCTTTGCCGTCGGCCGCGGTCTGTCGCGACGTGAGCCACGCGGAGGGATCGCGCAGGCCGTTGGGCAGGGTTTGCAACGCAGCGGCAGTGCTTGGGATCGCGCGCAGCTCTTCCCCGAGACCGCCCGAGTTGTCGTGGCAGTACTGTTCGAGGCGACCGAGCACGTCCGTCACCGCGAGCGGGGTGCTCTTGGAGGCGAGCGACATGCGCTGGCCGTTGATGGTCGCGACTTGGGGGTCGCCAATCAACGTCGGGCCGAGCTGCTCGAGCAGCGCCAGGCCGCCGCGTTTGACCGCTTCGTCCGCGCTGGCCCGCGCCATCGGCAGCGATACGGCGGTGAACGCCAAGTTGGCAAACGCGAGGAACGTCGCGACCCGAAAGACACCGCGGACGCGAGAACTACGATAGAGGCGCTTGAGCATCAGAGCATGCTCGGCAAGAGATTGGAGGAGATGTAGCCGATGAGGTTTTTCGCAACTCGGCCTTTCGGATCCTGCGCAATTTCATTGCAGGCGACGCTGTCACTCGCGCTGGTGGTGAAGCTGCCGCCGCCGATACGCGCGTGGGCGCTGGCGGTCTCGCTCGCGCCAGCGCTGGTGTGCGCGACGGTGCCGAAGAAGCCCGGCGCCGTCTCCGCCTCCACGTCCACCGAGGCTTCGTTCTCGCCCGTCGCGCTCCAGATGGCGGGCAGATCCACGGGCGAGGCGCAGCCTTTCAGCCCTTGCGACCACGCGGCTAACCGCGCTTGCTCGAGCGCCTTGTGCTGCGCCACGTAGAGGCGGTGCATGAACAGACCGCCGGCCATGAACATCATCAGCATGGATGAGACGACGATCGCCTCGACGAACACGGCGCCGCGTTGCTGGCGGCGGCGCCGCGAGATGGAGATTCGGGAGCGGGAAAGAGCGCGCATGGTCGTTCCTCAGTGAACCGTCATGTCGTTGTCCGAATGACTGATGATGAAGTTGCCCACTCCGTCGAAGGCGCCGCTGCCGTACAGGCCGCGTTGGACGTAGTTGCGGCTGAATTCGCGGAAGTACCAGGTGTCCTTGAGCTTGGGGACGACCACCTCGGGAATGCCCATTTTCTTCAAGAGCTTGCCGCCGTACTTGTCGGCGGCGCCGTTGAACATTTGGGTCAGGGTCGCGACGATCGCCGGCTCGATGGCGGAGGCGACCAAGCGCTCTACCGGCTGAATTCTGCGGAGGCGCGCCCGCCACTGCAACTGCCAAGGCGCTTGGCTGCGGCAATCCATCCACCGCGGGTCGCCGCACTCGAAGTACATCTCCGCGTGCGCAACGACGTCGTCGTCCTCCAGAGCTTGGGTGTTGCCGGTCGCGCTGCCGTCCGCGACTTCGATGCCCTTGTCGTCGCGCGAGGACATGGTCTTCGCCTTCTCCACCTGCGCGAAGCTACGCATGAAGACGTTGCCATTCACCGCCCACTCCCAAACCTTGGCCGGGGCGCCGCACTCGGCCCGGTCGTACTGCTTGTGCGGGTTGATGGAGCCCTTGATCTTGTCTTTGGCTTCCTTGCTCTTCTTCTTTGTGCACTTCTTGACGTAGTCGTCTTCGCTCACGACCTTGCCGTCGTCGTCTCGGTACTTGATTTCGTTGTTGCCCTGCGTGTCGCCGACGAAGACGCGCGCGCCTTCCAGCTGTGACTTGCAGGACTCCACCGCCTGCTTGCCGATCAAGTCGTCGAGGCCCGGTGGATCTTTGGAGGCACCGACCGGCGCGCAGAAAATGCCGGGGAAGCTGCCGACGAGGGGACCCAAGAAGCCCTTGGCCTTGTCGATGCCTTGGACGGCGCCGGAGGGCATGTGCATGATCTCCATCACCGCCGCGAGGTTGTCCATCAGCCCTTCGCCCGCCTTCTGGCAGAGCGCCGAGTACGACTCGGCTTGCACCGGGAGGCTGACCCCGATGCCGAGCCGGGGGTTCGCGAGGAAGTCCTGGTACTGCTTGTGAAGATTTTGGGCCTTCGTCAAATCCGCGTTGCTCTTGCCCTTGAAGCAGGTCTTCAACGTCTGAATCGTCTTCATGTCGATGTTCGGCAGCAGGGACGCGCTCTGGGTCGCCGCGCTGGAGACGTCGTACGCGCCGCTCGTGTTGCTGGCGGCAGTGCCCCACGCGACGACGGGCGTTACGGTCGCGACGGCGACCTCGGCCGCGCTCATCGCGGAGAGGATGCGAATGATGTTTTCAGCGAGCTTCTGATCTTTGGAGAGCATGCGCGCTTCTACGCGCGCGACGGCACCTGCGAAGCCGCAGCCCGTTCCCAGCGTCACCACACACAAGATGGCCGCCACGATGAGCGCGACCGTGACCAAAATCAGGATGATGCGCCACAGCACGAGCACGCCGAGCACCAGCGACATCACGATGTTGATCGCGACGATGACGTTCATGCCGCGCGCGTGCCAGACTGCGTTTTCGAAGGCGCCCGCGTCGGCCGCGTCTTGCGCTCGTTCGCGCCAAGCCATGGCGTCACCGATGGCGGCGATGTGCCATAGGGAGCCGACCAGCAGCGCGCCGAAAACGATCCCGAGGACCATGATGGCGCCGCTGGTGTCCTTGACGAGATCTTGAGAGTTTCCGTCGCGCATGGCTCAAAGCTCGTAATTATAGGAGGCGCCTTGGTAGGCGTACGTGGACTTGGCCGTGAGCAGCCGCTTGCCGCCGGGGCCGCAGACCAGGCTTACCCAACCCGCGAAGCAGGAGAAGTTGGCGCTCACGGTCGCGGTCAGCGGGTTCGACGCGCTGGTCTCGTTCACCTTTACCTCGAACTTGTCGACGAAGTGAGGATTGGCGCCGAGGATGAGGGCGGCCGCGAACTCGATGTCTTCCTTGCGCTTACCGTCGAAACGGTTCTTCGGCATTTGCCTGTAGTAGGCGGGGTCGTCCGGCAGCACGACGACCGCGGCGCGCGCTGCCGCCGACGCGGCGCGCTTCAAAATCAGGTGCGCCGCGCACATTTCCAGCAGCTGCCAGGTGGCGAGGAAGAAGAACATCACCGGCAGGTAAGCGATGATGTGCTCGACGAAGACGGCCCCTCGAGAGTCGTTGGAGAGTCGTGCGCCGTTCATCCCATCCTCCAACGTACGAGCGCGACGAGCGCCGTGGCTACGAAGACGGAAGGCCCGAAGCGCAGCTCCGTGAGCAGCGCCGGCGGCACTTCCCGGCGCTTGTCCTTGGGCAAAAACGGATTGCGAATCAGTGCCGCGGAGTTGCCGAGCAGGCGAAATAGCTCGCCCTGGTAGGCGAGGCGGGCGGGCGCGTAGATAGCGGCGACCACGAACGCGTAGAGCTCGACTTGTAGCCCGATGATGGGGCCGGCCCAAATGCCGCAGGCGGCGAGCAACTTCACGTCCCCGCCGCCCATCGCGTTGGCCCGGTAGAGAAGGAGGGGCACGGTGCTGCAAGTCAGCAAGCCCACCGCGATGTTGGCGGCGGCGCTTCCGAACGGCTCCGTCCAGGGTTGACCTGGTTGACTCAGGAAGAGCGCGTGCACCGCGAAGTGGGTGACGAGCCCGACGAGGGCCCCGAACGCGACCAAACGGTTCGGGATATGGCCCGTGCGGTAGTCCACCGCGCCGCAGAGCGCCGTGAATACCAGCAGCCCACCGAGCACGATTTGAGTCGCGTTCATGGTTGCTCCGATGAAAGCGGACGGGGCTCCGAATCAGCTCGCAGCCCCGCCCAGGCGTTCACTTGATGTTCCCGACCGCGGAGGCCTGGTCTTGCACCTTGGCGGTGACGGCCTTGCCGAACGCCTGGTAGGCAACGATGCAGAACAGGGCCACGAGGCCGACGAGGATGATGTACTCGACGAAGCCCGCGCCGCGGGTGTCACGAGCGAGGTCTTTGAGCTGACGGATCTTGATCGACATGAATCACGTATCTTTCTTGGTTCTTCAGGGGTTGGAGAGATAGAGCGCGGCGCGTTGGCCGGAGTAGTTGCGGACGACTTTGGGCCCGATGGTCGCGAGCCCTACCGCCACGATCAAACCCGCGAACGCGGCGACGATCAGGTACTCGAGCAGCACGCTGCCGCGCGTGTCTCGGACCAACTTCGGAGCTTGTTTGGACATGTTCAACGGATCCTCACGGGGCCGCTGGCGCGCTGGATGCGCACCGCTGGCTTGCGGGCGGCCTGAAACGACTGCTCGAGCACCACGACGTCGTCGCGGTTGGGCATGCGAAAACGCGCCGTGGGACTCTTCGGTCGGAGCGACGGCTGCTCGCTGGTGTCGACCGTGAGCTCGATGGTCTTGTCGCTCTCCGCTTCCACCACCAAGTGCGCGACGCCGGAAGCATCTGCGCGCGCGACTTCTCTCCCCAGGTAGCGAAGCGGCAGCCCCGCGCCGTGCTCGAGGCGCGCCGCGATCACAAGCTTGCGCGCCAGTGGCGGGCACGACGCAAAGTATTCGGGGCGCTCCGCGCTACGACGTAGCGTTACCGCGAGGGGCGCCGCCGGGACGCGAAAACCAGCCGGGCAGACGAGGTCCAGGTCGATGCGCTCGCCCTCTTTGCCGGTGGCGCGGATGACAACTCGGCCGTCTTCGTTCGTGCTGCCGAGCTCTTTGCCTGCGTGCAGGAGCTTGGCGCCCGGCAGAGGCTCCCCCGGATCGGCTTCGACACGCACCGCGAGGTCGTAGCTCTTGGCCTCGGTCTGACGGCCGCACGCCACGACGCCGAGCGCCATGCCAAGGACGAACAACGAGCGGTTTCGGTTCACGGCGCGGCGCAGATACACGGGCCGTGCCACGCTGATTTCTGCGGCACGGCGACGTTTCTCGCGCACCGCGGTGCGTGCATCGCAACCAACGGTTGGCAACCGCTGGTTGCACCCTCAAACTGCAGTCGTCCGCGCGCGCCGCGGCGTTGTAGCAATATTCACCGAATCGTCACGCCCTCAACCGAGCGCAGACGAAAAGCTGCCCAAGAGCTGTTCGGGCCCGCCATGGATGAAGAACGCACTCAATCCCAGTCTCGTCCGACCATCGTCACGTACGGCAAGACGCGCGTCACCGTGACGGACGGACCGGACCGGGGCCTATGGCTGGAGACGGCGAACCAGCCGGTGCGGATCGGCACCGCGCCCGACAATGACCTCGTCTTGACGGATCCGACCGTTTCGCGACGGCACTGCGCCATCGTGCCTACGGGCGAAGGCTTCCGTGTCTCGGACGAAGGCTCTACCAACGGCGTCCTCGTCGGGCGGGTGCGAATCTTCGAGGCCGTGCTCAGCGGGGCAACGGAGCTGCGTATCGGGGACAGCACCGTGAGCGTGCTACCCCTCCCGGATCGCGTGGAGCGCGAGCAGGCGACGACCGATCATTTCGGGGATCTGCTAGGTGTGTCACCGCGAATGCGCGAGTTGTTCGCGGATCTGTCGCGCATCGCCGTTTCCGACGTGACCGTGCTCATCGAGGGCGAGACCGGCACCGGCAAAGAGCTCGTCGCGGAGTCTTTGCATCGCGAGAGCGGCCGCGCGGAGAAGCCGTTCGTCGTCTTCGATTGCAGCGCGGTCACGCCGACTCTCGTGGAGAGCGAGCTGTTCGGCCACGAGCGAGGCGCCTTCACGGGCGCGGTGGCGGCGCGCGCAGGCGTTTTCGAGCAAGCGGACGGCGGCACCATCTTCTTGGACGAGCTAGGCGAGCTACCGAAGGATTTGCAACCCAAGCTCTTGCGCGTGCTGGAGAAGCGGGAGGTGCGCCGCATCGGCTCGCAGCGCGCCATCCCGATCGACGTGCGGGTGGTTTCGGCAACCAATCGCAAGCTGTCGGCGGAGGTCGCGCGCGGCAATTTCCGGCAAGACTTGTACTTCCGCTTGGCGGGCGCGCACGTCTCGGTGCCGCCGCTCCGGGATCGCCGCGAAGACTTGCCGCTCTTGGTGGAGCACTTTCTGCGCCGCGCGATGCCGACTCGATCCCGCAGCGAGATCTCGGCTCAAGTTTGGGAGATGTTCATGACCCACCGCTGGCCCGGAAACGTGCGGGAGCTGCGTAACGCGGTGGATCGCTGGGCGGTGACGCCGGAGCGCGCGCTCGGAGCGCTGGAGCCCACGGCCGAGGACGGTCAGGCGCCGGCGGCGCTGGAGCTGTCGCCCTTGCGTGAAGCGCGGCGGGACGCGAGTGACGACTTCGAGCGACGTTATCTGCGCGCGCTACTGGCTCGTACGTCCGGCAACGTCACGCGCGCGGCGGCGATCGCGGAAGTATCGCGGCAGATGATCCAGAAGCTGATGCGCAAGCAAGGCTTGACCTGAATGCGCCGCTGGCTCCCGTGGGCGGCGCTCGGGGCAGTCTGGGTCGCTTCGTGCTCGGATGAAGGGAACGCTCCGACGAGCCCATCGCTGGGAGCGGGCGCCGCGGGCGAGAGCGGCGGCGAAAGCTCCGGTGCTCCGCAAGGGCCGAGCGCCGGGGGCGAGGCGAGCCATGCCGGCGGCTTCGTCAACGCGGGAGCTCCGAGTGGCGGCGTGCCTGCAAGTTCGGGTGCCGGTGCAGATGCGAGTGCAGGTGCAGCCGGTGAAGCGAGCGCCGGGGTCGGAGGTGAGGGCGGCGTGCCGTTCACGCCGACGCTCGGCGCCCAGTGCGTCGCGGCCAGCGAGTGCGCGGCCACGCTCACGAGCTGCGTCGACAATCCGGAGTGCGGGCCGTGGCTAGCGTGCCTAACCGCCTGCGGGGATGCCGCGTGCGCCGACGACTGCGACGAGACCTTCGGCGATGCACGGCGTCTGTTGCCGGCCGTTTACACTTGCCTGTGCGAGGCGCGCGAATGCACGGCCCTCGGCGCGTGCGGAAAAAGCAGCTGCGTCGCGTCGGAGCCGCCCCCGCTGCTAACCGAGGCACCGCTCACGCTCGCCGAAACTGGCTTGTACTCGCTGCCGGACGTCTACTCCTACACGCCCGAGTTCCCGCTCTGGTCGGATGGTTTGGAGAAGGAGCGCCTCGTCTTCGTCCCGGGCTGCGCGACCATCGACACGAGTGACATGGACGAATGGAAGTTTCCGGTCGGCACGCGCCTGTGGAAGACGTTCGCGCAGAGTGGTGTCGCCATCGAGACACGGCTCACTCATCGGTACGGCCCTGGTCCGGCGGATTGGCTGTACGCGGCTTACCAATGGGATCCGCTCGCGCCCGGCGACGCTTCGAAGGCGACGTGGACGGGCGGCGCGGTCGTCCCGGACGCGAACGGTACTGGCCACGACATCCCCGGCAACGGGAACTGTAAGCAGTGTCACGATGGTCGCAAGGAGCGGTCGCTCGGCTTCAGCGCGATCCAGCTGAGTCATGAGGCGCGCGGCGCAGACTTATCACTCGGTCGCATCAGTCGCCTCGGTTGGCTGACGGTACCGGCCCCGGAGGATTTTCGAGTGCCGGGCAACGACGTGCAGCGGGCGGCGCTCGGTTACTTGCACGGCAACTGCGGCGGCTGTCACGACCAAGACGGCAAGCTGCCGGATCCAGAGTCGCCGATGGTCTTGCGGCTGCGCGTGGCGCAGACCGACTACGCGCAGACGGACGCGGTGCGGACTACCGTGGGCGTCCCGGTGCGGAGCGGCCTCCCGGCGCTCGCCGGGAAAGACCGCATCGACCCCGAAACGCCCGAAGCTAGTGGAATCTTGGTGCGACTTCACGCCCGCGGCATCGAAGGCCTGCAGATGCCGCCGTACAACAGCAACAGCACCAAGCAGCCGGACGTTCACGGCGGTATCGCGGCCGTTACGGCGTGGGTGAGCTCGCTGACGCCCTGAGCGCGGCGGATGTGCAGGTCCCGGAACGCGAAACTTGACCCTTGGCGCACGGCTCCGCCAAAATTGGCGCCGTGCCTGACTCGATTCAAGCGGCGCCGACCGGACGTGCGAAATGTCGCGGCTGCGGCAAGCCCATCGCCAAAGGCGAGCTGCGCTTTGGCGAAAGCGGCCCCAACTCTTACGGCGAAGGCGAAGCCACGACTTGGTTTCACCTCGCGTGCGGCGCTTTGATGCGCCCGGAGAAGCTCGGCCCCGTGCTCGAGTCCCAGAGCGAAGAGCTGCCCGAGCGGTCATTTCTCGAGGAGTGCGTTCGGGTCGGCAGCGAGCACCCGCGCTTAGCGCGCTTGGTTCGCGCTGAACGCGCCAGCTCGGGCCGAGCGCACTGTCGCTCCTGCCGCGAGCTCATCGCCAAGGGCGACTGGCGCTTCGCGCTGCAGACGTTCGAAGAGGGACGTCCGAACCCCATCGGCACCATCCACGCCGAGTGCGCCGAAGCGTACCTCGGCACCGCGGACGTGCTTTCGCGTGTGCGGCGCCTGACCCCGGAGCTGAGCGAAGAGGACGCAGAAGCGCTGTCACGAACGCTCACCCAGCAACGCCCCGGACTCGCGAAAACGCAGGGATCCGAAGAAGACGAAGAAAACCAGCACGGCTCCGGCAGCGCTTGAGCGAGGCTCGGCGCGTGTTGCGGTGGTGGCTTCTGCTGGTCGTCCTGATCTGGCCTTTCGGCGCGGCTGGCGCCGAAGAAGCAGTGCGGTTTCGCTACGGGGCGCCTCACGCTTGCCCGGAAGCGGACGCTTTCGTGGCGCGCGTCCGTGAGCGCACCGCGCGCGGTCGCTTGGCGGCTCCGGAAGAGCTGGCGCGCACCTTTCGCGTCGCGATCGCGGAGGATGCGGGCGGATTCTTGGGACGTATCGAATTTTTGGACGACGCCGGCGCCGCGGTCAGTCGCAGCGTGCGTGGCGAGCAGTGCGACGCCGTCGTGAGCAGCTTGGCGCTGATCACCGCCCTAGCTCTGGACGCAACCCTCGATGAAGACTCGCGCGTCCTGCCTTTACCGGTGATGACCTCGTCGTCCCCGCGCCCGCGGCCGGCGCGGCACCCCCCGAAGTGGGAGCCGCCGCGTGCTTTCCGTGCGACGGCGTCGCCCCCGCGTAGGGTCACCAGCATGCGCATCGGCCTGACCGGCGGTTACGCGGGAGCCGTGCACGCGCCGAGCCTCGGTCTGCTCGGCCAGCTGGATTTTCGTGGAGGGTGGGCGCTCCGACTCGCGGCGCACTACGGCTGGGACGACTTCGTCGCAGACGACCAAGGGCGCCGCGCCAAGCTCCGCACCCAGGGCATCGAGACCAGCGTCTGTCCCTGGCGCTACGGTCCCCGTGATCTGGCGATCGCGCCCTGTGCGCTCTTGGATTTGGGATACCTGCACGTGGCAGGCGTGCGCGACTCGCAGCTCACCTCGGCGAGCGGGCAGGGCATCTTCTGGGCGGCGGCCGGTGCGGAGCTGCGTCTGGCTTGGGAGCCTCGGTCCGCTTTTTGGGCAGAGATCCGGGTCGCCGGGCTTTTGCCGTTGCGCCAAGGCTACCGTTTTACCTTCGAGAACCCTCGCAAAGACGCATACTTAGCTCCGCCCTTCGCGGCTTCCGCGGGACTCTCTGGCGGCGTGCGCTTTTGGTGATCGGCGTCGGGGTACGTCGGGGATAAATCGACGTGGCAGCCGAGGCAGCCGCTGTGGACGACCCCGCTTCGTCACCCCCCGTGCCGCCGGAGCGCGTCGCGGCTCTGGTGCGTCAACACTACGCCTTCGTGTGGCGTTTGCTGCGGCGCTTGGGGCTCGGCAGCGGCGACGCGGACGACGCGGCCCAGCACGTCTTCTTGAATGCAGCCGCCAAGCTCGGCGCGATCGAGCCGCGGCGGGAGCGCGCGTTCCTGTACGGAGTCGCGCTGAACGTGGGTGCGCGAGCGCGTCGCAGCCTGGGCCGCCGACGCGAGGAGCCGCTCGAAGCGGCGGCGGAGCGTGAAACACGCGAGCCGAACGCCGAACAGGTGTTGGAGAAGCGGCAAGCGCGCGCGTTGCTCGACCGACTACTCGACGAGATGCCGGAGGAGTTGCGCGTCGTCTTCGTGCTCTTCGAGCTGGAGGAGCTGTCGACGCCGGAGATCGCGGAGCTGTGCCAGATCCCGGTCGGTACGGCCGCCTCGCGCTTGCGTCGCGCGCGTGAAGATTTCGAACAGCGAGCCGCGCGCGAGGAAGCGCGTCGTCGTTTTTCTGGAGGCGAGCGATGACGGATCCCGAACGAATCTCCGGGCGTAGAGGCGGCTTGGCGGCGGAGCTGCTTCGAGCCAGCGCCGACGAGCAACCGAGCGACGCGGGCGTGCAGCGAACGTTGACGGCGCTCGGCGTCTCCAGCGCCGTGCTCACCACGACCAGCGCGGCCGGCGCCGCTGCGGCCGCGAGCGGCGCGAAGTTGGCGAGTGCCGTCTCCGCCAGCGCCGGCAAAGCGGTTACGGGCGCTCTTTTGCTCAAGTGGGTAGGCGTTGGGGTCGTTGGAGGGGTCGGCCTTGCCGGCGCCGCCACTCTGGTGGCGGCGCCCTTCCAGGCTCCGCCGCCCGCGGTTTCAGCCCCGAAGCCGCAGGCGGTTCGGGCCCCGGCGGTGAGCCGCGCAAGCTCCGAGCCACGCGTCTCGGCTCCCGCGCCCGAGCCGGCCATCCCCGCGGCCTCGCCGTCCGCGCCGCCGCGAACGAGCGCCACCGGGCGGGAGCCCGCGGTCGAACCCCGGCCCGACGTCGGGGCGCCTCTGGCCGCGGAAGTCGCGTTCGTGGACGACGCGCGAAGCTTGCTCGCTGCGGGGCGATCGGAGGCCGGGCTCGCGCAGCTGTCTCGCTACGAACGTGAGTTCCCCGAAGCGCGGCTCTTACCGGAGGTCCTATTCCTCCAGCTCGAAAGCTACCAGCGCCTCGGTCGCACGAAGGAAGCGCGACGTGCCGCGGAGCGACTCGCGTCCGGGTTTCCGAAGAGCCCGCACGCCGCTCGCGCGCGCGCGGCGCTCGAAGTGAACTTTCCGTGATCGCTCGCCGCCGCCGCCGGGGATCACTCTTGGAAAGGAAGGGCTTACGATGAAGTCGAAGAAGGTCGTGCGTTGGGGTCTGCTGGTGAGCGTGAGTGTGAGCGTGCTCGGGGCGTGCGGTGGGGCCTCGTCCATCGGCAGTGGGGAAGACCCCGGAATGGGGAGCTCCGGCAGCTCGACGACCGGTACCGGTGGCACGAAGGGTGAAGGTGCTACCGGTGCGGGCGCGGGGACGACCGGCGCGGTCGGCATGGGCGCAGCCGCCGGCAGGGATCCGGGCGTTGCCGGAACCGGCGCGGGGCCAGGCGTGGAAATGTGCAGCTCCGACATGGACTGTCCTGACTACGGCGCACCGTGCGAGCCGTGCGCGGACGGCTCCTACGCGTGCAACAAAACGTACTGCGGGCCCAAGGGCCTTTGCGTGCACACGCGCGACACTTGTGCGGTCGAATGCGGAAGGGACCGGGACTGTCCGGTGCAGGACGTGCCCTGTGAGGATTGCGGAGACGGCACCAAGTCTTGTCCGAGCGCCACGTGCTTGATGGGCGTCTGTCAAAACTCGCTCCCGAGCTGCGGCGGCGAGGCACAGTGCAAGGGCCAAACGTGCGGCAGCGCTTGCAAGGCGTGCGCCCCCGGTGACATGTGCGACGACTCCTCCGTCGGCTACTGCAACCTGGACGGCAAGTGCCAAGCCGGTGTGCCGCAATGCTTCGACCCCGGTACGTGCAAGACGACCATGGATTGCGGCGCGCCTCCGCCCGTCTGCGTTGCATGCGGCAACGACACCTGTGCGACGTTCGAGTGCATCGAGAACAAGTGCGTCTTCGCGTGCCCACCCAACCCCGAGCCCGAGTGCACGACCGTGAAGGACTGCCCCGTCGCCTTCGACCAGTGCATCAAGTGCGAGCTGAACGACATGTGCGCGGTACAAGCCTGCGTGAACGGCAGCTGCCAGATGGTTTGCCCGGTGCAGTGAGCCTCACGGCTTGGGGGTGCGCGCTTCCCGAATCTTGGCCAAAGCCTCTGGCAGCGTCACCCCCTCGAGCGGTGGATACCCGGTGCGCTCGAGACGGAACCCATCGCCTCGACGGCTGATGCGCGCGGTAAAGTCGCCGTCCACCGCGGTCACGCCGCTTCCCGCGTCACCGGTGCGCGGCACCGCGAAGCCGGCCGCGCGAAGCTCGCTCTGCGCGAGCTGAATCCGCATCGCCGCTTGCTCTGCGCCGCTCAAGCGCAGCTCGGCGGCGGGCGGTGGCTCCGGATGAATTCGCGCGTAGACCTCCAGCCCGAGCAGCGCCGCGCCCAGCGCCACCAGCGCCGCCCCGTACCATCTCCGAAGCCGCCATGACGAGTAAGCGCCGTAGCCCAGCGCGAGCAACCCGAAAGCTCCGATCAAAGAAGCTCCACGTGCCCCGAGACCACCGCCGTCACGTCACCCGCCTGGCGCCGCACGAGCAGTGCGCCGGACGCGTCGATACCGGCGCCTTCTCCTTCCACGTCCCCGACCCGTAGCCGCCGCTCGAAGAGGGCGTCGTGGGGCCGTAACGCCTCCGCGACCGCGGACAACCCGTAAGTTCCGATGCGGGACAGCTCGCCCTCGAGCGCTTCCAGCACGTCCGAAAGCAAGCGCTCGCGTCCGAGCTCAGCCGCGCCTAGCAGCGACAAAGACGTCGCCAGCTCCGCGATCGGCTCTGGAAACGCTGCTTGCGTGACGTTGATGCCTACGCCGACGACGACGCACGTCACCTGCGCGCTCGTGAATTGGCTCTCCACCAAGATGCCGGCCACTTTCTTTCCGCCAGCCAGCACGTCGTTCGGCCATTTCACCAGCACCTTTGCCGCAACCCGCGCCGCTAATGCGTGCCGCACGGCAAGGCCGGCGCACAGCGCGAGCCCGGGCGCCAGCTCCGGGCGCAGCTCCGGACGAAGCAAGAGCGAGAACCAGAGCCCCGCACCGGGCGTCGAGACCCATTCGTTCCCGCGACGCCCGCGCCCGCGGGACTGAGTCTCCGCGCCGAACAACGTGCCGTGCAGCGCGCCGGCCTTGGCAGCGGCGAGCGCGTCGTCGTTCGTGGAAGTCGTCTCGTCGCTCCAGCTCACTCGGCTGCCGAGCGCGAGCCCGCGCGTCGCGACCTCCGCTTCGAACAGCGCTAAATCGAAGCTCATCCGATCCTCTCGATGTCCAAGCCGATGTCGGCCGCGGGGGCGGAGTGAGTCAGCGCGCCCACGCTCGCCACGTCCACCCCCAGCTCGCCCAGCTCTTTTACTCGCGTCAGCGTCAGCCCGCCCGAAACCTCGACGATGGCGCGATCGTGCGCTTTCTCGACCGCGACCCGCAGGGCCGCCGAGTCGAAGTTGTCCAACATCACGATCTCCGCCCCTGCCGCGAGCGCTTCGTCCAGCTGCTCGAGCGACTCTACCTCTATCTCGAGCCGCGACGTGTGGGGAGCGTACGCGCGCGCCCGCGAAAGCGCCTGCGTGATGCCGCCCGCGGCCACGATGTGATTGTCCTTGATGAGCACCGCGGATCCCAAGCAGTCACGATGATTGTGGCCGCCGCCAACCCGCACGGCGTAGCGCTCCAAGACGCGCAAGCCGGGCGTCGTCTTGCGCGTGTCCGCGATGCGCAGCTTCGACCCCGCCGGAATCGCGTCCACGAACGTTCGCGTCAACGTCGCCACGCCCGAAAGCCGCTGCGCGAAGTTCAACCCGACCCGTTCCGCCATCAAGATGGAGCGCGCCGACCCTTCGACGATCCAAAGCACCTCGCCCGGCTCCGCGCGACTACCGTCCGCGAGCTTTTCCTCGACGCGCAAGCCCGGGTCCACACGATAGAAGGCGCGAGCGAACGCGGCCCCGCCGCACACCACGAGCGGCGCGTGGGCCACCGCCTTCGCGACCGCGCGCTCCTCTTCGGCAACGCACGCCGCGCTCGTCACGTCGCCTCCGGAAAGGTCCTCGGCCAAAGCGCGGTCCACGAGCTCGTTCAGTAAAAAATCGGCAATCAAGGTGGCCGAAACTTAGTGCGCCGCTCGCTGGCGAACAAATGTTTCGGGGTCCGTCTCAGTTGGCTTCGAGCACGGACAGCACAGCGCGCCGGCTGACGTTCCCGTACTCGCGTTGAATCTGCGTAAATGCGCAGAGGAACTGTCTCCCGCGCGGTTCGGAAAGGAAGGGACGAGGGTAGGCCGACCCCGAGTTGAAAGACGCGCCGTCGATCGCTTCCACCTCGGCGAGCTCGCCGTTCGGCGCGCCCAACGCGACGTGCACCTGAGGCGGGCTCGCCCAAGCGACAATCGCCGTTCCATCCAGCACTTGCAGAGAGGCTGAGCCGGAAAGCTCGTGCGTCTGTCCTGCGGGCGGCCGGACGTAGTCGCCGCTCGAGTCGGCCCACGCCAGCCAGCGGCCATTCCTCGCCGTAACGCCCGAAACCGTGCGCGCGCTACTCCCAGCCTCGCTCAGCTGGGCGGGGCTTCCTTCCATTACTCCGTCCGCGTTCAAGCGAGCGCTCCACAGGCCTTGCTCTCGCGTCGACCAGACGACCTCGTGGCCGTTGGGCGTCCGAAAGGCGGTGAGCCTGAAGCTCGAAGGTGATTGGGGGACCGACGCGACGAGCTCAGAGGGACCCACCATGCCCGAAGCCGCGATGGGTGCGGCTCGAATCACCAGATTCGCACCATCGGCTTGCTCATAGACGAGTAAAGCTCCGCCCGGCCGCTTCGCGAGCGCGCCGTGAAAGGAGAGTCCCGCCGAAGCGGCAACGAACGGCTGCAAAGACCCATCCGCCGCCACGCGCTGTATCGCTTGCTTGTCGTTGTAGCGATAGGAAAGGAGCCAACCGTCGTCCGTCCCGACCATATCCTGGATGGGGACGTCGTCGTAATTGCTGATCAGAATGGGTGGGGCGGAGGGACTGCCGTCTCCGGCGCGTCGACTCACGAACAGCCTTCCCTCCGAAAAATAGGCGACCAAGTAACCATGGGGCCCCGCCGCGACGCCCTGCAAGATCTGGTTGGGCTGCCGCATGACGATCGGAATATCGAAGGTCACGTTGCTCGTGCCGATGCCGACCCGGTTGACGCGGGGCCCTGCGGCGCTGATGAGCGACGTCGCGTCCATGGCCGCGGCGGTGCCGGCGACACCGACGAAGTTTTCGTCCACGGTGAGGTCCGCCTTCAACCAATGAACGCCGGAGCCAGGCGAAAACAAGGCCAGACCGCCCGCGCTGCTCATCAGCTCGAATGCCGTGTCTATTTTCGTCAGCCATGTCGCAATCGGCTTGGACAGGGCGGTGACGGAACCGGTCGAGGCGACGTTTGCCCCCAGGACTTCCTTGCCCGCGTTCCAGGCGACCAGGAACCCTTCCTCATAGGGCGCGACGGTCGGGAACGCTTCCTGGCCGCCCGTCGCCAAAGCGAGGGGAGCCGCTTCTGTGAACGAGCCATTCGCGCCCACCCGCCAGAGTGACGTTTTCGGCGCATCGTAGGAGCCCAGAGCTAAAAGCCACGCCCCGTCGGAGTAGGCGAGGCTCACGTTGGCGGGCCCTTCAGCGAGGCTCACGAAGCCGCCACTCGTCGTGGTGCCATCAATCAGGAACGGCTCGCAGCCAGCGGCTTCTCCGACGCCACAATTGATCACGAGGGTCCCCTCGTCGCCGCTTGCTACCGCGACCTGACTTATCACCCCCGTGCCTCCGCTGCGTAGCTCGACGGCAGGGCCCAGCAATTGCCCGTCGGTACCGACGCGGCGGTACTTGAGGATGCGGGCGATAGGGCGCTCTTCGATCCAAACGACCACGTACGCCTCGCCGTCGAACGCGACCCCAGCGGCGGTCGCCTCGCCCTCCGTCGTGACGTCGAATCCAGGTCCGGAGGGAGTACCGTCCTTTGCAAGCACTCGCGCGCCTAGGCGCAAGCTCCCATCGCGATGAACGACGAGCCACCCGTCACCCGAGGTCGCGATGTGCGAGATCGAAAGCTCCGTCGCCAGCACCGGCTCATCCGTCGTGATCAGTGGCAGCACGTCCGCGTGGGTCACGTCCGTAGGAGGTGACGGCGGAGCGCCGCCTGCATCGCTGCCACCCGCAACCTCACCGCCGTTCGCATGACCGGCGTCCGTCGCGCTGCCGCCGCTACCGGCGCCTCCGGCTCCCGCCGATGACGGCGCGCCCGCGAGAGCGCTCGTACCCGCTTCGCCACCTTGTTCCCCGCTCGTCCCCGCTACGTTTCCACTCCCACCTCCGCCTCCGCCCCCTTCACCGCCCGCGGAATGCTCGCCCGCGCCCGAGTTATCGGGTGGGGTGCTGTCGCCATCGGAGCAACCCGCTGCCAATGCTCCGAGCACCAGCGCACCCGTTGCCACTCGCTTCACGCACACCCTCAGTTCCATGGGCCCAGGGTGACGCAGCGGTGCTCGACCTTCAACCAGTTGATGAAAGTCACAACGCGCTTCGAGAACGCGCCTCCGAGAGAACGGCAGCGAGCTGTCAAAAGGCTACTTCTCGGCATGTGGTAGGCCGAGGTTCCTGGCGCGGCCGCCACGTCCGTCGTCTCCGCTGCCACTTCCGCCCACCGCCGCGCGCGCCGGGCCCAGCTGGGCCCGCCCCGCGATCTCCGCCGAATCAAGTCGCTGCGGCGGCGCGTTCGACCTCTGCCGAATCAAGTCGCTGCGGCGCCCGCGGGTTTCGCCACGCCGGCGTTTTGTCGCTCCCGGCCATGCGTCACACAGCAGAACGGCCCGCAATGGCGCCCCGGAGGAGGAAAGCGCCACGCGGGCCGTAAGTCTTTCACGCTGACGTTCCGAGTACCGGTCGCGTCGTCAGCCTCTTTCAGCCCTTGGGCATCAAGACCGTGTCCAGCACGTGAATGACGCCGTTGGATGCCGCTATGTCCGTCTTGACGACCTTGGCGCCGTCGACGGTCACGTTGCTGCCCTGAACCACGACGCTCAAGTCTTGCCCTTGGACGGACTTGAGCTTGGTCGAGGCGACGACGTCCTTGGCCATCATGTTCCCGGGCACCACGTGGTACGTCAACACCGCGACGAGCTTCGCCTTGTTCTCCGGCTTGAGCAGGTTGTCCACGGTACCGGCGGGGAGCTTCGCGAATGCGTCGTCCGTCGGGGCAAACACGGTGAAGGGCCCCGGTCCCGAGAGGGTCTCTTCGAGACCGGCGGCCTTGATCGCCGCCGACAGGGTGGAGAAGGACCCGGCGGCCGCCGCGGTTTGCAAGATGTTGGAGGTGGACTCGGCGGCGGGAGGCGGTGAGGACTCGGCCATTGCCGAGTCCGGCGTGGCCGGAGGTTCCTGCGCCTTTTCTCCGCCGCAAGCAGCGGCGCTGAGCAATAGAATGAATGCGAGCTGAGATACCGTCTTCATCGTCGTCGACCTTTCTAGATACGCGTCACGAAGTTCAAATGCGATTGTCCGTCCTCGTTCGCGCAGGCGCCGAGGCGCGGCTCGAGGGCTCACTGGGGAACGAGCACCGTGTCCACCACATGAATCACGCCGTTTTTGGCGATGATGTTGGCGGTCGTCACCTTCGCGTTGTTCACGGTCACGCCTCCCGTGAGCGCCACCGTCAGCGTCTTCGTGTCGAGGAGGGTCGGTACCATTCCTGCCGTGAGGTCTCCGGAGCCCACCGCTCCCGATACGACGTGATAGAGAAGCACGTTCTTGAGAGCGTCGCCGGTGGGCGCGGTACCGAGCTTGTCGAACGCGGCGTCCGTCGGAGCAAACACGGTGAAAGGGCCCGGACCCTTGAGCGTCTCGACCAACATGGCGGACGTGAGCGCGCCCGCGAGCTTCGTGAACATTCCGGCGGCAATGGCGGTCGCCACGATGTCGTCCTTCGGGGGCAAGATGATCTTGTCGATGACGTGGATGACGCCGTTGCTGGCTTTGACGTCGGGGGTCGTGACGGTCGCCGCGCCAACTTTCACGCCGCCGGTCAGGTCGACGAGCACGGGTGAGCCGTTGAGCGTCTTGAAGACTTGGTCGTCCTTCAGCTGGGTGGATGCGACTGCCGCTCCCGAGACCACGTGATACTGAAGCACCGCGGCGAGGTCTTCCTTCGAAAGCCCGGCGAGCACGCCCGGGTTAGCGGCCTCGAAATCCATGAACGCTTGGTCCGTCGGCGCGAAGACGGTGAATGGCCCTGCGCCCTTGAGCGCCGTCACTAGCTCCGCCTTCGTCAGCGCCTCGGCCAGCTTGGTGAACGTACCGGCCGCAACCGCGGTGTCGACGATGTCTTTCAGCGCAGCGTTGCCGGAGCCGCCAGCGCCCGCAGTGCCGCCTCCAGAGCCGCCCGTTCCGGCCGTGCTCGGCGTTCCGGCGCTCGCGTTGGTCCCTCCGCTTCCCGCGGTTCCGGTGCCACCCGTCGTCGTTCCCGTTCCGGCGGTGCCGGCGGTGCTGGTGCCGGTGCCGCCGATGGCGCTGCTTCCGGCTGCTCCGGGGCCGCTTACGGGGTCGTCGCTACTGCAGGCGAACAAGCCCTGGGACAGAACCAGTGTCATCGACATCCAAGACAAAGTTTTCATGGTCATCCTTCATTGAGCCCGCGAGCTCTGGATTGGCCGAGCCGGAGCGGAATCGGCTCGGCATGTCTTGGGCTCGCGACCGACGTCCGGAAGCCGAGGTCGGGGAGACTCTGTATTCTCTGGCATACGCCACGGGCCTTCTGGACCGCATTGCGCAGAGCCAGTCGATCGGACGCGAGGCCCCAAGCGGCACTTTGGGCGAAAACAGGCGTGCCCAGGACGTATCCTGGGGAGTACGCGGTGACGCGTTCAGCTGCGCGGAGCCCCTCGCTACAGGTAGCTGCGGATGAGGTACGCCGAGAACAAGTTGCACATGGCGTGGAACAGCACGGAGGCTCCGATGCCGCCCGTGCGCGCGCGCAGGATGCCGAATACCAGCGACGGGAAGAAGACGGCGAGCCGCGCGGGGTTCAGCTCCGTGAGGAGGTGACCAACCGCGAAGATGGCGCTGGTGAGGACGATGCCCCATCCGACGCGAGTACCAAAGATCGTGACGGACTTATCGAGCTCTCGCTCGAGCGTCGTTTGAAGGTAGCCTCGGTAGAAGGCTTCTTCGGGAAGCGCGATCATGAGGAGCTGGCCTCCCGCGTCGTTGAGCACGGGGCGAAACGGCGCTGGATGAAAGTGATCCACGTTCCACCAAAGTCGAAAGCCGAGCCAAAAGAACGGGTAGATGAGCAGCGCGGCGCCGAGCGCATAGGCGAGTGCGCGCAACGTGTGCTTGGCGATGCGCGGCCAAGACAGCGGCGCGAGCTCTACGACGCCGCCGAGCGAGAGCCCATGCTCGCGGATGCGCAGGTCGTCGTCTCCCCGCACGACGAGCCAGTACGCGGCGCCCAAGAACGTGAGCCCGACGCCATACGCCGCCCAGCCGTCCGGTAGGAGATAGGAGCAGGCGGTCGCGAGTGCGGTCACGAGCGCGGCCACGCCAAGCGCTCGCAGCAGTCCGGTCGGCGGGCTCACGGCAATTTTCCGGCTGGAGGCGAACATTGTTTTCTAGTCTCAGCGGGCGGACCTCCCACGGATTTCCAGTCTGGGTTAAGGTCGCGCCCCACTCCGGCGCGCCATTCGCCGTCGGCGCGTCGGTTACTGCTCTCACCGCGAGGACCCATGCTCGATCCGAATCTGCCTGAAATTACTCCGGCTCGTAACCCGAACCCGCCGTCACCGCGGGTCGATTTTGCGAAGTGGCCGCCGGACGATGACGTACCGGGTATCCCCGCGGGCGGTGGCGGTGTCCCGGCCGGCGGCGGGTACGATTCCGGTGACGGTAATTTCAAGAAGGGGCGCACGGCGCCGATCGCGATCCTGGTCGGCGTGCTCGCCTTGGGCGGGCTCGGGGCGTTCTTGGCGCTCGGCGCGAAGCAAGAGTCCGAGAAGCTCACCGTCGAACAAAGCGAGCAGGTAAAGAAGGACATCTTCGTGCTGCCCAAGACCGAGCAGCTGCCGAAGTGGCGCGAGTGGGCCACGCCCGAGAAGGGCGCCGCGAGCGAAGAAGTTCGCATGGAGGCGCTCAAGCAGCTGGCCTGGGCGAAGGATCCGGAAGGCGTCAAAGACGCCATCGCCGCCCTCAGCTATCCGACCGAGCCCATGCAAGCAATGGCCGCAACCGCGCTTGCCGAGTACGGGCGGCCCATGGCCGAGCCGGCGCGCGACGCGCTGCTCGCGGCGCTGAAGAAGGCGGGCCCCGGCGCCAAGCCGCAGATCGCCTGGGCGCTGGTCGTGCTCGGCGACACGCGTGCGCTGGACGAGGTGATGCAGATGTATCGCCTCGGGCACCTTTCCAAGGTGCAGCGCTTGGGCGGCGGCGTCGCCTTCGACACGGAGAAGGTCGTGCAGCTGATCAGCGTGGATCGCCTCGCGGGCATGGCCGGCGACGAGAGCCCGGCCGTGCGCCAGTTGGTCGCCACGGTGCTGTCCGCGAATGCGGAGCCGAAGTGGACCGACACCCTCATCAAGCTGGTGCAGGACAAGGACGCGGAGGTCGCGCGTCAGGCGGCGCCAGGGCTCGGCAAAATCGGCGAGGCGCGCGCGCGCGATCCGCTGGTCGAAGCCATGAAGACGGCCGACAAGGACAGCCGCAACAAGTACCTGGAGGCGCTGCGCGACGGTATCGGCACCGCCGGCTTGGTCGTCGGCTTGTCCGCCGTCAATCAAGAAGACGAGAAGCTCTCCTGGTACCAGAAGAAGCAGATCTTCGACATGATTCAGGCTCTGAACGATCCGCGCGGTGGCGACCCGCTCTATCAGTTCATCGAGACCAAGCCCCACATCCATTACCAAACTCGCGCCGCGATCGCGCTCGCCTCCATCGGTGACGTGCGGGCCGTGCCGACGCTGGCCAAGCGCCTGCGCATGGATCCGCTGAAGATCTACAGCGACCAGTACGACTGGGAGATGATGCTCAAGCGCGACGACGCCGAGCGCGTCGTCGCCTCGCGCATGATCGCGGATCTTGCGATGCTGCACCCCGAGAAGCGCGCGAAGATCGCCGAGCAGGCGGAAGACGCGATCATCTTCTGGATTCACGAGCAGCCTTCGCCGCACGCGAACGGCCTCCGCGCGCTGGCGGCCATGGAGTCCACGAAGGACATCGACGCCCTGCGCAAGTGGGCGAACCCGAACGTGCCGCTGCCCAAGGAAGGTCAGCAGCCGCCGATGCCCGAAGAGTGGGTGATCGCTCAAAGCGCGATGCGCTACGTCGGCTGGCTGAAGGATCAGCGCTCGTGGGGCGTCTTGGAGCGCGCGCTCACCGCGCGTCCCAAGGAGCTGGACGTCACCATGGAAGGCCTCAACGTCGGCGGCGTAGCGATCTTGGGCATGACGTTGCGCGCGCTCGGCATGGGCGCGGCGGACGGCTTCTCCGAGTGGCGCGACCACAAGGCGTTCAAGCCCCTGTTCGACTACGTGCAGGAGCCGAAGAACAACGAACAGTCGCGCATGCAGGCGTGCGCGGCGCTGGCCTGGGTCGCCGAGAAGGAAGACTTCATCGAGGTCGCCAAGAAGATCCAGGAGTATTCGAGCGACGAGAAGAAGGACCAAATCCGTCGCGCGTGCTTGCTGGAGACGCTCATTCAGCGCCCCGTGCCCGGCACCGCCAGCGCGCTCATGTCGCTCATGACCGTGAGCAGCGCGGTGGAGACGCGGCATCAGGTGGCGCGCGCCATCGCCAAGGGCGGCTTCGACGCGTCGATTGAAGCTCAGCTCTTCAAGATGATGGAGAACGAGGCGCTCGTTAACGACGCCGCGCTCGCGCTCATGCTCGGCGGATCGCCGGATACGGCGTCGCGCGCCGTCGCGCTGTACGCCAACAAACCCAAGGCCGCGCGTTCGTGGACAACGCCGAGGCCGTCAGCAAGCTCAGCATCCGCATGACCCAGCAAGAGTGGGCTCGCGTCATGCTGATGAAGCAGCTCGAGAACCTGGACTTCGACAACGGTCCGCACTCCTTCACGCGCGTAGTGCTCCGTCACCGCCTGTGGCAGATGGCGCAGGGTGACGATCAGGCCAAGCGCGAAGGCGCGATCCGCGCTCTGAAGTTCATGAAGGAGCAGGGCGTGCTGCTCGCGCTCCGTGACGTGAGCGGCCCCGCGGGGCAGCTGGCTCGCGCCGCGTACTTCGAGCTGTTGAACCCGAAGGTCGTGCTGGACGGCGTGAAGGTTCCGGACGACGCCAAGAAGGGCGAGTGATGGCGTGGCGCCGTGGCGGCCTTGGGTGCGGGCTCTGCCTCGCACTGGCCGCCTGCGGCGCCGCGAAACCCGCCCCGCGCACTACGGAGAGCGCAGCGGAAGACGACGCGACGGTGGTGAGCGCGACGCTCGCCACCGGCCCCGAGCTGTGCAGCAACGCGACCGACGACAACCAGAACGGGCTGTTCGACGAAGGCTGCGGGCTCTCGCTCGGCCTCGTGCAGTTTCTCGCCGGTTGGGACGCCGCCAAGGCGGACGTGGATCTGCGGGTGGTGGATCCGAACGGCGAGCTTATCGAAGTCGGTCGGGTGGCGCGCAGCGGCCTCACCAAGGACCGCGACTGCCCCGGCCGGGCCAGCGAATGCCAAGGCCGAAACCTGGAGAACGTCTACCTCGCGGAAGGGCAGCCCATAAAAGGAGAGTACCGGTTGCGGCTGAGACTGGAATCCCTGGGCGGTGAGGCGCCCCCCGTGCGGGTCCGGCTCGGCGCACGACTCGGCGCGATTTCGCGCTCCTACGAGGTATTGTTGGACGCGCCCGA
This sequence comes from Polyangiaceae bacterium, assembly GCA_029266615.1. Taxonomy (GTDB): domain Bacteria; phylum Myxococcota_A; class Polyangia; order Polyangiales; family Polyangiaceae; genus PMG-095. The sequence continues at coordinate 1,977 of JAQSWN010000043.1, read as the reverse complement.
AGCGGAACGAGAAATACGTTTCAAGCTCTGACGCGGCGCCCTGCGGCCGCTACCGAGACGGGCCGGGAATGAAAGGTGGCGAGCATGGCTTCTGGGGGCCACAATGCTATGGTCCTTTCGCTCCGCACTACGGCACTGTCCCCGCCGCCCGGAGGCCTAAATCATGGGTTCTTTCTCCCCCGTTCACTGGCTCATCGTCATCGTCATCGTCCTCCTGGTCTTCGGCCCTGGGCGACTCGCCGGGGTCGGCAAGGGCCTCGGTGAAGGCATTCGTCAGTTCAAGAAGGGGATCAACGAAGACGCGACCCCGGAGGACGACAAGGCCAACAGCCCCAAGACGCAGCTCTCCGAGAAGAAAGACGAAGCCTGAGCTTCGCGCGGGCTCGCGGAGCCCGCGCCTCGAGGATGTAGCCGCGGCTCAGCGCGCCTTGCGGCTCGGCTCGCCTGCTGCTCGCTGTCGCTCGGCTTCTTGCCGCATGTTCCAGGCGATGAGAGCGAGCAGGGCGACGAGCGGAATGCCGGCGGGGAAGTACATGGCTACCCGCGCAGTCTAGCGCAGAACTTCGCCGAAGTTGGCACCTCCTGTTGGCCGTGCCAAGGATCGAGCCATGGTCGGTGGCGCCCGCAGGACAAGCCATGCGCTCTGGGGCGCGCTCGCGCTGGCGTGGCCCTCCGTTGGGCTCGCGGATGGAGCCGCAGCGACCGAGGTGGCGTCTTACCAGGCGCCGCTGCCGCCGACGCCCGTGAGCAAGACCTCACCTGCCTCGCGCTGGGCGAGCCTCTCGGGGTCGCAATGTTGGGCCGAAACTGCGCGTCGCAAGCTCGGGGTAACTCGCGTCAAAGGGGCGGCAACCGGCGTCGCTTTGCCGGTGCGGGTGACGGGACCGATCGAAGGCGTGAAGTTCCTGACCCCCGGCAAGAAGAGCCCCTACGGCATCTTGGATTGTCGCTTGGCGTTGGCGCTCGCAGACCTGGCCATCGTGCTCAAACGGCACGACGTCGTTCAGGTCCAGGTAGACAACATGTATCGCCCGCGCGCCCATCTGCCGGGCAAGAAGAAGCCGAGCCAACACTCGTACGGCCTCGCTATCGACCTGACGCGTGTCAAGCGCGCGGACGGCACGGAGTTGGTCGTGGAGCGCGACTTCCAGGGCGCGATTGGCGAGCCCGTGTGCGGAGTGAGCGCGCGGGCGGAGCTCTCCGACGACGCGAGCGCGCTTCGCAACTTGATCTGCGACGTCGCGCGGTCCGGCACGTTTCATCACATCCTGACGCCGAACCACGACGCTGCGCACCGCGATCACTTCCACTTGGATATCGCGCGGGGCGCTCGGCAACGCATCATCGAGTGAGCGCTCGATCACGGCGCGGTGCCGCGCGGCTCTGGTTTGGCGTGTCGCGCCTGCTCGTTGCGGTAAAGCTCCCACTCCTCCGCGACCGCTCGCGCCACGTGGGGCCGCTCCAGAAGCCGCGCCCGGTAGGCGGCGAGCACCGGCCAGAGCTTCAAATCGACCGGCGTGGCCTGGCTCCAGTTGAGAATCGCGAGCAGGTAGGCATCCGCGACGCTGAAGCGTTCCAGCAAGTATTCGCGGCCGGTGAGGTGAGAGCTGACGTGGCGTAGCCGAGACTCCGCGAGCCCGAGCGCGTACGCCTTCGCGTCTGGCCCCGCCTGCTCTACGAGCAGCGGCGTGAACGTTGCCTTGTGCAGCTCCGTGCCGATGAAGCACAGCCACTGCTGCAAGTCCGCGAGGCCCTCCGCGTCCGTCGGCGCGAGCTCTGCGGCCGGGAAGGCGCGGGCCATGTACTGGAGCACGGCCGCGTTTTCGGTAATGAGCTTGCCGTCCGCGAGCTCGAGCGCGGGCACGAGCCCGAGCGGGTGCACCTCGTGGTAGTCGCGGCCGCCTGCGGTGCGCTTCGTCTTTGGATCCACCTCCACGAGCTCGGCGGAGGCGCCGGCTTCGTAGAGCGCGATGCGCG
>JAQSWN010000252.1 GCA_029266615.1 Polyangiaceae bacterium | reverse complement strand
GGTCGCCCGCGTCGTCCCCGCTCTTCAACGAGGATTCAGGCTGAATCTTGGAATTGGCAAGGTTCCACAGCACGCCGTCTTTGCCCTGCCAGAAGGCACTTTCCAAGCACCTGGCCAGCTTTTGCTCGAGCAGCGGCTGCGAGTCCTCGCTAGCTCGAACTGCCTCGAGCTCGCGGCGCGTGGGCGAATGACCACAGAAGTCTATACCTATCCGTGTCAATGCGTAGGCAGGGTCGTAGCCGCAGGTATTCCAGGGCTGCGCCGAGGCGAGCGCGCGCTGCTTCGAATCGCAGCCAACCCTGCCGCTGGGCGCGCTGGTGGCGTCGATATGCAGGGTGCCGGCCTCGAATTCCTCCATGTTGCTCGTGCCATCCTTGTCGGCGTCGAGGGACTCCGTGGCGCGCAGTGCCGCGCCGAGGCCGCTGAGAAACAGCTCATCACTCAGCGGGCGTGGCGTGGCGGGCGACAGCGCGCTCTCTACCTGGAGTCCGTAGGCGTTCCGAGCCGGGGGAGTCGTGTGACACGTCGTACACGGCGCCTCCCCCGTGGCGCACAGCCCCGCCTCCGGGTAGATACTGCAAAACTCCTGCGGGGCGACCGGCTTCGCCTGCGCGGGCAGCGTCCACGCGACGGCAAACGCCAGCGCAGCGGGGGCGAGAGCAGCCGGGAACGGCGCCCGCCGATGCCGGAATTGATACTGTTGATGCGTCGACACGTTGTTCCTTTCTCTCGAAGTCACTAATTCGCGCCGAGCCGGAGCCAACTCGGCACGCAGAGCGGTAAGGAGGGCGAGGCCGAGTTGCGATCGCCGTGTGAGTCTTTCCTCTTATCCACCCGGCGCGCGCATTCCTTCAGCGCTTCGCAAAAAATGCTCTGCGCGGAAACGGCATCCGATCACGGCGCGTCGCGTGCGGCTTCGTCGCGGAACTGCTGAAAGGACGCTAGCGTTCGCTCGGTCATGCTGTCGACGGTGGCCCGGATCCTCGGGCCGTAGTCGCGCAGCATGTCGCGGACCGCGCGGCGGAGCTGGTAGTCGAAGGGCGTCGCGAGCTTTTGGATGTGCCCGCGGCCGAGCTGGAGGCCGACCTGGTAGGCAAGCTCGGCGAGCTCGTCGGCCGAGGTGAGGTCGTGCGCGACGTCGAGCTCGCGGTAGTCGGCCTGCCAGGACTGCACCCAAAATGGCGGATCGTCGGGGGCCTCTTCGGGGCCCCGAGGAACGACCGCGAGGAATGGGTCGTCGTTGCCGCCGAGGCGGGCGCTGCCGACGATGGTGCGGAAGCGCCCACCGAGGAGGCTTGCCTGCACGCACGGAACCGAGCGCAGCTCGCGGAGCTCCTTCGCCTCGAGGACCACGTCATCCTCCAGCGCGCGCGTGGGGCCCTCGATGCGGATCAAGAAGCGCTGGTCGAGCGCGCTTCCTACGCCGCCGCGAAGCCGGCCGTATCGCTTCATTTCAAAGAAGGCTGGGGTGAGCTCGGGGCTCTGCTCGAGCATCACCTCGACGTAGCGTTTCAGTCCGGCGTCGGTCTCGGCTTGATCGCGGGCGAGAGGCGGTTCCATGAGCGCGTCGCAGCGCGCGATGAAGCCCTTGGGGTCGCGCGCGAAGCTCTGCCGTGCGCGAGCGACGAACGCAGGAGGGGGAGCCTCGGTCGCAGGGGCTTCGAGCGCCGCCTGGTAGCCCGCGAAGAAGCGGTTGGGCGCCTCGTCGGCGGTCCAGCCCCGTTCGCGGGCGGCGATCTGGAGGCTCACGCCAAAGCGCAGCAGATCGATCACGGCGGGGCCGCCGACCGCGTCGTCGAAATCGACCAGACCGAAGCTCGCGTCGGTCACCGCGAACTGTTCGAGGTGGGCGTCGCCGTGCAGGTTCACGGCGGGCAAGGCGGGGAGGATGTCCTCGAAGGCCGCGCATATCGCAGCGGCGAAGCCGGGGTTCGTGAAGCGAAAGTACTGAAAGGGGCTCGCCGCGATGCGCTGAAGCAGGTGGGGTTGGGTCGCGAAGTCGTAGTGGTCGAGTGACCGGTGGAGCGCGGACGGGTCGTGTGCGAGCCTGGCCGCGGGTGCGGCAGGTGTTGGTCGGGGTCGCGCGACGGGCGGATGTTTAGCCAGGCAGCCAATCGATGCGGCGGCGGCGAGTATCAGGGCTGCACGGCGGCGAGCCGCAATAGCCAGCAAGACGTCCATTTTGGCGGGCTCAACCCAGGCGATATCCCCATTGCCGACTATGATGCATCGACAGAGAAGGAGGTCGACCGGCGGCGCGTGGAGGGTTCGTATGTGTATCCGTTCGGCTGAGCAAAACCTTCATATCCCGCGTCGAGTCTTTTTTGACCTCGATGCACGGCACCGGACCGCGCTGAATCGCCTCCTCGAGTCGAGCGGGGTCGGAGGCGCGCTCCGAGGATCGAGACCTGCAACATCGGACGTTTAGCGAGGCCTCAGCCCGCGCGCAGAAATAAGACGGCGTCGCGCTGAAGGTTTGGGGTACCTGCAGCGGAGAGTACAACACCCACCATGCGCGTCCGAGTCCCAGCCCCAACACGCCTCGCCCGCGCCGTTCTGGTCGGGGCTTCGGTCTGGGGCGGCGCCGGGGTGTGCGCTGCGGCGTCGTGCCCGGTGGAGTTCCGGGGGGTGCCGTCCGAGGCCTGGCTCGGTGCGGGGCGAGCCATCGAGGCGCTGACGATGGACCCGGGCGACTGCGCTCGCATCGAGCTCGAGCTCGAACAGAGCACCGATGCCGCTCGGCTGACCTTCGTAACCCGGGATGGCCGCCGCGCCGAGCGTCGCCTCACCCACCCGGACGAGTTGATGCCGACCGTGGTGGCGCTGGGGGTCCGAGGGCCGACCGAGACGTCCACGCCGCAAGTCGAGGACCGTCCGATGGGCCCGGCGCGAACGGCTGACGCGGTGTCCCCGCTCGATTCGGCCCCTTCAGTGCCCAGCGCGGGGCCGCGCGAGGCGCGAGCGCTCTTTGCGCTGCTCGGCGGAGCTCGGGCTGGAACGGGGCGCCTCGTGAGCCCCGTGATCGGAGGTGCCGCCGCGATCGCGCTCGACCGCTGGGAGCTCGGGCTCCACCTGGCGATCGAGCTGCAGTATTTCGATCTGCGCTTATCCGAGCCGGATGGGCCGAGCTCCGCCGCGAGCGTTGGTGTCACCGTCGGTCGGCGGGAGCCTATCGCTGACGTCGAGCTCTTGTTTGGCGCCCGTTCGATGGTGGCTGCGGTCAACGACGAGAGTGTGAAGGACAGCGGTGAGCGCGGCCGCGCGGAGCTTCGGGTGGGCGCCTACCTGGGAGGCGTTTGGCCCCGCGCGCGGAGCCCGCGCTTTCGGGCGGATCTGGCGCTAGATGTCGTGCCGCACGGATCACTGGGCTCAATCGGCACGCGGGTCACTCCTTGGCTCGCCGTGAGCGCCTTGGTTGGTGTGGAGTTCCGCGGACCATGAGCGCGGCGCCGCGCCTATCCCGAAAGGGGGAAAGCGACGCCGAGCTCGTCGTTGCCGTGGCGGCGGGCGACCTGCGCGCGCTCGGAGAGCTCTTCGATCGGCACGAGCCTGCGTTGCGGCGCTACCTGCGTCGCATGGGGACGCCGCGGGCGGACGTCGATGATCTGGTGCAAGCGACGTTTCTCGAGATCACGCGGGCGGCGCCCAGCTTCGATGCTCGCTACGCGGGGCGAAGCTGGATCTTTGGTGTCGCGAGCATCATGCTGCGGCGCCATCGCCATTTCTTACGCCGGGCGGCGGCGCGAATCAGCGCCTGGGTCATGCCTGAGGCCGAAGTCGAGAGCACTCCCGCGGAGCTCTTCGAGCGCGCCGAAACGGAGCGGCGTTTTGCCCGCGCGTTCGCCGCGCTATCGGCGAAGCGACGCGAAGCGTTCGTGCTCGTGACGCTGGAAGGCTTGAGCGGGGAAGAGGCAGCGCAGGCGCTCGGGGTACCCGTCAATACCATCTGGACACGCCTGCATCACGCCCGGCTCGAGCTGCGCGCCGCCATCGCCCTGGAGGAGTCATGAAACCAACTGCGTGCCCCCGCGCCCTGCAGGCCGAAGCCCTCGAAGACGGGAGGCTCTCGGGCGCCGAGCGCGCCTCTTTCGAGCGGCACGCGGCGAGCTGCGCCGAGTGCACGAACGAGCTGCGAGTGCTGGGGCGGCTGCGTCAGGCCGCTGAGTGGCTGCCGGTGGGCACGCCGACGCCGCTCGAGCACCGCCGCCAGCGCCAAGCGCTACTCCGGCGCGCGAGCGAGCTCTTTCAGCGTGCTCCGGTCCAACCGCATCGCCGCACGTTCGCGTGGGTGCTGTCCGGCGCGCTCATGGCCGCCGTGTGCATCGGGCTGGCGATAGGAGCCTCGCGTTCCGGCTCCGAAGCTCCGTCTGCGCTCGCTGCGCCGACTTACCGGCTCGAGGCTTCACCCGGCGCATCGTGGCGGACAATCGAGGAAGGCGCCGCGCTTCGCCTACGACTCGGGAGCGGGAGCTTCATGCTAAAGGTCGATAAGCTCAGTGCCGTGCAACGCTTCGTGCTCGAGCTACCTGACGGTGAGCTCGAGGTCATTGGCACGCGATTCGGCGTACGCGTCGAGCCCGAGGGAACGCGGCGCGTGGAGGTCACAGAGGGCCGCGTCGCTTTGCGCTTGCGCGACGCGCTGCCCATATCGCTCGGAGCGGGCGAAATCTGGACCTCCGAGCGCCAGGCAGCGCGAGCCGCGGCGGCTCCTTCCGTGCCTGCGGCGGAGCCAACCTCCACGCCGGCGCCAGCAGCCGCGCCGAGCGAGCGGTCACTGCCCCGCGCGCGGCAAACTGCGCTGTCCGAGACGAAGCGAATCCTCGAACCGCCGTCGGGCGAGCAGGCAACGACTGCAGGCACGCACCCTGATGATTTCGCGCGCGCGATGGCGGCCTTTGGCGCGGGCGACTATGGGCAGGCGGAGCGGCTCTTTCAGGATTTTGAACGCCGTCACGCGGGGGATGCACGCCAGGAGGATTCGACGTTCCTGCGTGCCGTCGCACGCGCGCGCCGGGGTGACGCGGCGGGCGCACGAGCCACTGCGCGCGAGTACCTCCAACGCTATCCTAGTGGCCTCCGGGCGCCGGAAGCGGCGCGACTGGCGGAAAGCCCAGTTAGGGAGAGGTGAGCTGCGGCTGAGCCTCATCCGCGTCACTCAAGGCAGCTCGAAGTCTTCGAGCGGCTGCGCTGCGCGCTTGATCACACGCACGTCGCGGCCGAATTGCCAGGCGAACAGCTCACCGAAGGCGCCAGCGGCATCACACTCCGTGACAGAGTGGAGAAACAGCGGCTCTGCATCGGCGCCCGGTGCTGGTAGCCGGTACACACCTTCCCGTGTCACCACGAACAGCGCGCCGTCTACCGCGCTCACCGCGAGCGGCGACTGCAAGCGGCCCCAACGCTTGCTCTGGCTGCCCTTCAGCTCCAGCAGCTTGCCATCCTCGAGCGCGAGGAACGCTACACCGCGCTGCCAGTCGGCCGCTACCGGCAACGAGGAGCCTCCGACGACGCATTCCTGCTCGCCCGTGTGGGGCTCCAGTGCCCGGAATGCGCAGCCTTTCGCGGGACCGAACCCCAATCGTTCGCCGAGCGCGGCGAGCACCACCCGGCCTTGGGCGGGCAAGCTGTTCTCGAAGCGACGAATCTGCGCGGAGCTCACGTCCCACACCACCAGCGCGGCGCCTTCGTCCCAAGCTAGCCAGTCGGACGCGCCGGCGATCGCACGCGGCAATCCCGCTATACGCTGCTGGGGACCGCTCTTCAGCGCGCCCCGATCCAGAGCGACGAAGCCGATTGAGAAATCGGAGGCCCAGAGCAATCGCTCGTCGGACAAGCGCAAGCGGCGCGCAACGTGCTCGCGGCCGAGCGACAACGAGGGACCGGCGGGTAACGTGCAGTCCAGCTCCTTGTCATGGGTGTCGACGTTGTGAGCGCTGTGGCAGATGCGCCCGCCGCCGATCGCGAGCCCATCGTACCAACCATACGAGCTCATCCCGAAGTGATCGCTGAAATAGGGGCTCCACTTGTCGGTACCGCGTTCTCTCTCGAGCTGCACGCTGCGCACGGTCAGCCAGTGGCGGTAGGTGCCGTACACCACGAACGTCAGCGCTATGCCGCCCATTAGGATGAGGACCGCGCCGGTCGTGATGGCGTGCCTCACGCGCGCGCCGGGCGCCATCGTGGCGATCTCTTCCTCGGTCCAGCTCTTGTGAGCTCCCCCGATGCTCACTCCGTGAAGCACGCTGCGCCCCCCAAGGATGGCGGCAATACCCGATACCGTGATTGCGATGCCGCCGATTCCTAGGAGGATCAATTCCCCCGCGAGGATGCCTAGGAACCAGAGCACGAAGCCGATGCCGAGAGCCACCTTGTGCAAGGCGAACGCGGGTGAGGGCGCCCAAAAGCCGAACGGGTTCATGAGAAGGCGAGCGTACCCGCGAGCAAACGTGGATACGAGATGCCGCTGTTAGCCACGCATGCAGCGGATGGACGGGGTCGGCGCTGCTCGCGTCGCCTCATCACTCAGCTCCGGTCGCCCCATCGCTGCAAAGGATCTTTCGGCGTCGTGCCGGCGGCCTGGGTTCTGTGGGGTTTTTCCTCCTCTGAAGACAAGCCAGCCAGACGGCCTCGTCGACATCGACGACATCGAAATGGTATCAAAAGGTGCATGGCTGCGGGTTCGACGGTACCCACGGGGCAATCGCATAAGTTCAAGCTCAACGCGAACGCGGATGAGCCGGATAAGAGCCAGCTGCTGTTCAAAGAAGAGGACGTACGCCGCGCTTCGGCTTGAGCCCGAACGACGCTTACGACCTCGCCCTGTTCAAGGAGAAGGGAGCTCGAGCCGAGGGGTGCTGGTCGTGACGGTGAAGCTGCAGTTCTTTTTTGCAGACGGCCGAGGCAAACAGGCGGGAGACGTGATGCGCCCCTTGGTATGGACCACGCCTGAAAAGCAGCCGTTCGTGGACAAGTTCAAGCAGCGCGTCACCGCCGCGTGGGAGCGTAAGCACCGTTTGGCCACGACCAGCACCTTGCCGACGATCACGGACGTGGGAGTTCGTTTCGACCTCCAGACGATCATCGAAGGGGTCGATTTGGAGGACCACTGGGAGATCACCGTGACGAAGGTGGACGGGTTCGAAACGAGCTTCGTGCAGTGCTTCTTCGGCAACGGCTCCCTGGATAGCCTGGATATCGAGCCGGCCGCCAAGGGAGCACCGTCAGGTCCGCAGCTTCCCGCGGCGCACGAGTTCGGTCACATGCTGGGGATCCGAGACGAGTACCTCGACAAAGACGGCAAGCCCGAGGACAACCCCGCGCATACGGGGGACTTAGACAGCATGATGCACACCGGCAGCGCCGTACGCGCCCGTCACTACGGCAACTTTGCGCACTGGATCAACGAGCAGTTCGCAACGGCCGCACGCTTGAGCGGCACCGACGTGGAGTTCAAGGTCAACGGTACGCTCTCGGCGAAAGACGCAAAGCCCTGAACGGCAAGCTTTTCCACGCTGGCCTGTGTCTACTGCTTTTGCTGACGCTGGCCTCTTCGACGCAGGCCGAGCTTCCCGCGCTCATGGCTTACGTCAATCGCAAAACCGGCGACTGCGGCGTGTTCCGCGCGGGTTTTCGCGACGAGCAACGCACGCCCGTGAATCGCGACTTTGGCCCCATCGCTCTGCCCTGGAAGACGCAAGAGTGCCAGCGGTTGCTCCACCAAGTCTTGACCTACCCCGAAACGTTGAGAACGGCCTCCAAAGACATGCTGGGCGAAGCCGCGACCAAGCCACCCTGCGAGCAGCTCGCCTTGAGCTTGCCTGTCAGCCCGGAGCACACCTGCAAGGCATTGGGCTATCGATACGTGGGTGAGCTCGCCGCGTCCGTGCGCCCTTGCTATCCGCGCTTAGCGCCGTTCTTGGGAGCGAGCTGCGCGCCGCTGATCTGGATTCACCTGGCCGTGATCAGCGTGGTCCTCGGGGGCCTGGGCGGAGGTGGCTACATGGTCTTCCGGCGAAGAGCTCAGCGTCTGCGTGCCCTGGCCGCGGGCGGGCAGACGACGCAGTTTCCTCCTCGTGGGGCTGGTTGACAGAGTGGTCGCCCGAATGGATGCTGAGCGACCATGGGAGTTCGAGTGCTTTTCACGGGAACGAGTGAGCTGCACAAGCCTGGCAAAGCTCCGACGGGGGCGTTGAGCCTGGAGCTCTTGGGGGCTGGGTCGTCGGCAGTGACGACGACGACGCAACCGGCACGCCTGGTTTTCTCAGCCCGCTACATGGCGAACGGTCGCACGCCATCTGGAGCCCTCACGGACTTTGCCGCGTTGGAGGGCAGCATTCGCCTGGCGTCGAGCCCCCCACGACCGAGAGCAAGCAGCAGCAGGCGGAGCTGATGCTCAAGAGCGGTGGCCCCACCGTGGTCCTGCCGAAGGCCGAAGGCCTCCTGGTGCCGCTGCCAGTGGCGCCGCCGCATGTTCAGTTCTTGGAGGTTGGGGTCGAGCTCGAGGTGGCGGGCGCGGTCGAGGCGAGCAGGGAGCTCAACGACCGGCTGGATGTGCGAGCGTTTCGTGTGATCGAGGTGAAGCTGGAGGACACCGACGGCAAGCCCGTACCGGGCGAGAGGTTCGAGGTTCGTGGCTCGCGCCGCCAGCGCGTTCGCGGACAACTCAACGACAAGGGCGAGGCGCGCGTGCTGGGTCTGAGCGGGACGCATTGCCAGGTCATCTTCCCCAACTTACAGCCGGAGATAGTGGCGCTGGACACGGAAGACGACGACGAAGAGCCGCCCGCAGCAGAGGAAGAGACGCCCAGCCCGGGGGCCGTGGCGACCTCGGGTGTCCCCGAGGCGGCTGATCGAGCGGTGGGGCCCGACGAGACATCGGAGCTCGAGGACGAGGCGTCAGCGTGATCGAATCAAAGCCACGCTCGTCCACACGCTGAGCAGCGCCGAAACGGCCGCTAGGCCCTGCTGCAGTAAGACGACCATGCCTAACATCGCGCCACCTGCGGTGCGCTCGATCATGTCCTTTTCGGTCATGGCGCCACTCGGGGGTACGGCGAAGGACGCCGAAAGGACGTGAGCATTGTGCCACAGCCAAACCGCGAGCACGAGATGCGCGGCCAGCGTCGGAATGAGGAGGAACCTAGCTCGGTGTGCTCGCAGTAGGAGCGCTCCGGCGGCAGCGTCCAGGACTCCGACCGACAGCACGACGAGCTTCGCCGTGAGCAGGTTGCCGGCCCCCTCCCACAGCGCAGCGACGACCATGAGGCTGCCGACGCAGAGCCAGAGCCAGCCATAGGCTCTCAGGTTCGCGCGGCCGCTAGACGAAACTGTCGCGGAAGAGGAGCTGGAACGGCCCATTGTAGTCTTGCCCCTTGGGAGGGTCGACGAAGTCCACGGCGCGGACGCTGGCCACGTCGGCGCACGTCACGTCGGCAATCTTCTTTTTATCCGTGACACAAGTAGTTT
>JAQSWN010000042.1 GCA_029266615.1 Polyangiaceae bacterium | reverse complement strand
ACGGAGACCCCGGGTGGCAGGTTCTCGGACGCGGCTTGCATCGATTCTCCGAGTTCGAAGAGGGCTGGAACCTCCGCGGAAGATGTGATCAATCTTGAGACCGCTGCGACTAGTTGGTGATTGGCGAGGGAGCCCCGCAAATCATTGGAGAAATTTAGTCCAAGCGGTGACATCGCCCCGAGTCTCCAACACCCTTCCTTTTTGCGAAAATGTCGAAGACGCGCAAGCGACTCGGGGCCGAGTGACCGAGTGACCGAGTGACCGAGTGACGAGTGACGAGTGACGAGTGACGAGTGACCGAGGGAAGTCAAAGCTAAGAGAGCGCGCGGGGCTGCTCGCGACTGCATCAACGATGGCAGGGAGAGTTGAAGCGAGACCGGGTCGCCATTCAACCGTCCGCGCCCATCGAGTCATGAATGCCTCGCGAGTGCTAGGACTAGGCAGGCCGCAGGTAGTCATTCTGCCTGCGACGGGCGGAGGCCGAGCCTAGTACGAGGCGGCACGAGCTCGCTGGCGCGGGGAAGAGCACGGCCGGAGATGCCGTACGCGCGGTACCGCGTCGCGAAGGGCGAGTCCCGCGCCTCTTGAAAAGACGTCGCCAGCGACAGTGTAGAACCACTCATAGACGCGAGCGTCGGCCCCCCGCTAGCTTAGGCCGAATGGAGAGCGAAGAGGGCGTTCGAGGGCAACCGCTATCCGCGTACGCGTTATCCGGGAGCGTCAGCAGCGTACTCCGGGAAGCGGCGGCGCTCATGTCCGAACCGTCCGCGCCCCTCGGAACAGCCGCGCTCCTAATTGCGCTGGTCCGAAGAGGCGCGGCGTCGACGGAAGGTCACTATGCACCAAACGTTCTCAGGTCTCTCGTCTACAGGGAGGGCGCGGATCGGTTCGAAGCCGCGGTCAGTGAGCTTCTCTCCTCGGGCAGCTCGGAGGAGGAGGCTCCCGAGAGCGGCGGCCAGATTTCGACGGCCGTCGCGGCCGTGTTCGAAGCCGCCGCGCGCCTTCCGCAACATGACGGCATCTTGGCGGCGAGGCATTTGGTCGTGGCGCTGCTCGAGCAGGTCGGCAGGCTCGGGTCTCAAACCAGCGCAGGGCGCCTGTTACAAAGCGCGGAGGTGGACGCTCGTGAGTTGCTGGTCGCGTTCGTCGCGACGCTCCCGCAGTATGCCCCTGAGCCAGAGCGCGCGGATTGGGCCAAGCGGCTCCGTGAGCTGCGCGGCGTTCGACGCACCGGCAAACCGCTGCGGCCGAGCTTCGATGCGGACACCCCGCACGAGCCAGCCACGAACGATTGTTTGGATCTTTCGGCGACGGTATCGGCGATGGCCAACCTCATCGCCTCGCCCCACCTGGACGGAAATCTTTCCTTGGGGGTGTTCGGCAACTGGGGCTCGGGCAAGAGCTTCTTCATGCGGCGGCTCCGCGACGCCATCTCTCAGCTGAGCGGGCTGGCGAGGGCTGAAGCCGAACGGCGCCCCGCCGAGCCGCCGCCGTACTGGCAGAACGTGGTGCAAATAGAGTTCAACGCCTGGCACTACGTGGACGCCAACCTCTGGGCGTCACTCGTTTCCCACCTGCTGGAAGAGCTGAGCCGTCTCAGTCCCCGCTCGCGACCCGAAAACGGAGGCGCGGCCCTGTCCGCCCAGCCGGCGCTGGATTTGGCGCTCAGCCAACTGCGCCTGGCAACGGACGCGCGCAACGAGGCCGCGCGGGTGCAGAAGAAGGCGGAGTCCGCGCGGGACGACGCCAAACAGGAGCTCGACCGCGCGGGAGAAAAAGCGGCCGACGCGGCCCTGGCCCTCGCCAAGGCGGCCGCGGCCCCCATCTGGATGAGCGTTCGCCACAAGGTCGAGCAAACGCTCGACAAGGACGCCATCGCCAAGAGCCTCGGTGAGCTCGGGCTCACGATGGACGACAGCTTCCGCCCCACGAAAGTGCCGAAGGGCGGCGAAGCGCGCGAGCCGAACATGTTGGACAGCCTGCGCCCGCTGTACGAGCAGATTCGTGACATCACCTCGGTCGCGGGCCGGACCCACGCCGTGTTCGAGCGCACCCTGCGCGCCGAAGGCGGAGGCCGCGCGCTGCTGGACTCCGCGCTCCTCGTCGTCACTCCGCTCGTCCTCGTCGTCCTCCTCTCCTACCTGCTCAACAATCAACGTGAGCTCATGTCGACGGTCGGCGCCACCGTAGTCGGCCTGGTGGGCGCGGTAGCGCGGGGCGCGAAATGGGTCCGCGACCAGGCGATCGTGGTCACGAAGGCGCTGGAGCCCTTGAATGCGGCCCGGCGCCGCATCGCGGCCGCGCTGGACGAAGCCGAAGCGGAGAAGGCGACCTTGGTCTCCGAGCTTCAGAAGACGTTGGCCCTGCGCAACGTCGAGCTAGAAGCCGCGCAGAAGGCCGTTCAAGCGCGGGAAACTCAAGTCCAAGAGGCGGCTCGAGCCGTGAGCGCGACGATCAGCGGCGCCGCAATTGCGCGCTTCATCGAGCAGCGCCTGGCGAGCAGCGACTACCAGAAGCACCTGGGGCTCATCGCGGTCATTCGCCGGGACTTCGAGCAGCTCAGTCAGCTCATCTTGGGCCACAACGCCCAGCGCCTGCGCTTGAGCGAGGACGTGACGCGCATTCAAGCCGAGCTGCAGCTGGCGCTTCCGGACCTCCTCCCCGAAGAGCTGCAGGGCATGTTCGAAAACCTGGGCGTCAATCGCATCGTCATTTACATCGACGACCTAGATCGTTGCCCTTCGGAGCGCGTCGTGGAGGTGCTGCAAGCGATCCACCTGCTCCTCGCGTTCCCGGTATTCGTGGTGGTCGTCGGCGTGGACGCCAGGTGGATGTCGCATTCCTTGGCGAAGGAGTACCCCAGCATGCTGGGCCGTCGCGGAAGCGGCGTCGCGGAGAGCTCCGAGTGGCTGGGTCGCGTATCCCCTTCGGACTATTTGGAGAAAATCTTCCAGATCCCCTTCTGGGTGCCACCGCTCGACGCCACCGCGACCAAGCACTTGCTGAGGCGTCTTACGGGCGTCGCCAGCGTTCAGGACGCGGAAGGCCGGGCGCCGCCGCCGCAGTCAGCTCAACCGGTAAGTGAAGGAATCTATCGCAGTTCGGCGCCTGCGGCGGCAACGAGCGCCAAGGGCATCGCCAAGGCGGCGGCCTCCCCGGAGCCCAACCTAGCGCCGTTGTCGCGCTCGAAAGAGGCACCGAAGACGCTGGCTCGCCCCGAGGCGCTCACCTGCACCGCCAGCGAGCTGAAAGCGATGGGAGAGCTAGCGCTCATCATCGGCCGCTCGCCGCGCGCGACGAAGCGCTTCGTCAACTGCTACCGACTCCTCAAGGCCGCACTGACGGACCAAGAGCTGGAACGGCTGAAAGACGACGAGCTCGGAGGCCTCACCGTGCCGATGTTCATGCTGGCCGTCGTCACGGGCGCGCCGAACCTATCGGGAAGCTTCTTGAGCGACGAGCCGAGCACCGTCCGTACCCCGCTCGAGCACCTGCGTGCCCTGGCCGCGGCTCCCGCCCACGACGCCGATACCCACGACACGAGCGTGCGCATCCGAGAGTTTTGCAACTCGAACGTGCCGCCTCGATGGCAGCAAGTCACTTTCGAAGATCGACGTCGCTGGGCGACTCGGGTCGCGCAGTTCGCTTTCGAAGACCTCACCGTAGGTCCTCTGCCGCCGCTCACTCTACCGGTTACCGCCGCCACCGTTCCGCCGAGCAGCGCCACCCAGGTAAGGTCGACCGCCACTCCCTGACCGCGCGCTCCGGCCGACCGTGGGCGAGCCCTGCCGCCTCCGCTCAAGCGGGCTCGACCGTGATGGAGTAGTCGAGCGTGGACGTGATGGTCGAGCCGCTGAAGTAGTAGCCGCCTTCGATGGGCATCGTGCCATCCTGGTTGGCTGCGACGCAGAGCGCGACGTGGCCTCTCCCGGTGCGCACGCCGTGGGTTGGATCCCAGCCTAGCCAGCCGAGCTGAGGGACGAAGAGCTCCGGCCAGGCGTGGAGGTGGCGCTGGCCGTCCGGCGTCGCTTCTTCGCCTTGGTAGCCGCTGACGAAGCGACCGGCGACGCCGAGCGCGCGGCACACGGCCAGGTACAGGACCGTGAGGTCGCGGCAAGCGCCGCTACGCGTCGCGAGCGTCTGCGAGGGCGTTTGCGCGTCGCCTTCCAGCCGCAAGCCGCGCTCGATGTGGTCGTGCAGGTAGCGGCACAGCCGGTCGAAGAAGGGGAGGGGCGCGCCGCCGACTTCGTTCGAGAGCGATTGAGCGAGCGAGGCGACGGAGCTGTCCGCCTCGGTCGAGCGAAACCGAGCGAGCGCGTCAGCGTGAGGTGCCGTCCACGGCAACGGAGGGAGCGGGGGCGCGACCTCGAGGCTCGGGGGCGGCGCGGTTTCGACCAAGAGGTGGCTTTCCACGACGAGCTCCGTCGTGAGGTCGGGGCCGAAGGCGAGGCGAGTGAACGCGTTGCCGAGCTCGTCTACTTCGTCGGCGAGCGAGACCGGCGTCGGCGTCACGAGGAGCGTTCGGCTCAGGCAGCGTGCGACGTCCGCGCGCGGCGTGAGGCGCACGACGTGCGGCGCGAACGAGACGGGCAGCGTGTAGCGGTAAGTGGTGCGGTGCCGGATCGCGAGGCGACTCACGAGCGGAGGGTGGCTCGGGCGCGATTTCGGGGCGGTGTCGCCACGACGTACGGCGCTGGGGGGCGCGCCCGCTGGCGCGCCCGTACCCGGGCCTCCCAACCAAGGACGCTCAGTTGGCGTTCAGCTCGACGCGCAGCAGCTTCTTGCCGATGAACACGTAGTCGCCGTGATCCAGCGCGCGCTCCGCTTTCAGTCGCAGGTAAGTGCCGTTGCGGCTGTCGAAGTCCGTGAGGAGGAACTTGCCGTCCTTCTCCTCCACCGTGGCGTGCTTGGCGGACATGAACATGTCCCCGGGGAAATTGAGGTCCCCGTCTTCACGGCCGATTTGCAGCGAGTTACCGCGCGCGCAGATCGTCATGCCGGTAGCGCCGCCTTCGAGCAGTTGGTTGAGGCGGAAGGCGCTCGGGTACTTCGGTGACGAGTAGAAGAACGTGCCGTCCGGATCCGCGCCGTCCGACGCTTTGGGGGTCGGGTCCAAGCGGAACACTTGCTCGCCGACGACGATCTGATCGCCGGGGCTGATCTCTACGGAGCCGCGAATGCGGAAGTAGATGCCGTTGAGCGAGCCTTCGTCCCGAACGACCAAGCGGTTGTCGCGGTAGAAGAAATTCGCGTGCTTGGGCGAGATGAAGTGGTCATCCGGAAACTCGAGCTGCCCTTGGCGACCGAGCAGGTGCTGGTCCGCCTTGAGGTGGTACGAGAGCCCATCCATGCCCTCGCCGCGGATGAGGATGAGCCGCGCCTTCGCGGGATCCTGCATGTCACCGTAGAACTCTGCGTGCAGATGCATCATCGCTTCCGGCACGGGGCTGCCGCAGCGACCGCAGAACTTGTGCCCGCTCGGCACGGGGGTCTGGCACGACTCGCAGACGTAATACCTGGCTTGATCCATCCGCTCCTCCTCGATCCTCGAGGCTGCGAGGTTGTCCCTCGCTGCTCCGAAGCCTCCAACAATTTCGCCCGGATGGGAAGCCGGCTTGTGGGCCGGCAAGAGCGAGATGTCATGGCCGCAGCTGCTGCAAGTCGCCTCACCCATGGGGTTGAAGGCGTCGCAGCGTCCGCAGACGATTCCGACATCCAGCGATCCGAGCTGCATGAACGTCCTTTCCATACTCCCCCTTCCGCGAACGGCAAAACGTTCCCGCACCGCCGTCCCGCGACGTCGCCGTCATTGCCGCTGTACCGCCGCTCGGCCGCCTCCCGGCCGGCTCAACGAATGTACTGATTCCGGGCGCTAGCGTCGAAAAAGCCGCGCGCCCCCACGAGGCGGAAGAACACGGTCTCCGTGCAGGTATCGCGTGGGACGGGCCCGAAGTCGCGCGAGTCATAGGGGAAGAGGCGGTTGTCGCTCACCAGCCACACCATACCTTGGGGCACGGTCGTCTTCAGGGGCGCGGGCGGGAGCATGGTTCCGGGAATGTCGCCGCGCATGTGAACGCCGCCGCCGAGCTCCTCCATCGAGCAGCTCTGCTCGGTCTCGATGCCCGTCGCGGGGCTCCGCTCCTTGAAGTTGCGCATCGTGCAGTTGCCTTCGTCCGTCTGCGACTTGCGGTTGATGGTGATGTTCGAGCCGGCCAGCTCGAGGTCGTCGCGCGCCTCGCCGACGAGCCGTCCGACGACGACGCGCTCGGGATGGCCCGGCTCGGGACACATCACCAGATCCCCGAACCCGGGCTTGGTGAGACGCCACAGCAAGATCAGGTCTCCCGGGCGCAGGCTCGGGGAAATGGATGCGGTCAGGTACTGATCGTCGTGAGGCACGCGCCACCAACGGATGGCGGTGGCGCGCAGTAGGCCGATGAAGACGCCGACGATGAGCGCGACCCAGAACAGGAAGCGAAACATTTTTCGCATGAGGCCGGAACTCGCAGTCTAGCCCAAGCGCGCGCGGTGCCGCGCGTTTGTGAACGACTAGCGGGCGCAGTCCACGGGCGGCAGCTCCGCCGGGCTTTGCCCACTCGCGACCGCTTGGGCGCGGGCGAACAGGGCGCGAAAGCGGTCCAGACGCGTGAATTCGGCGCGGCCCACGGTGCGCTCGTCGGAGTCCATGACCGCGGCGGAGATGACCCCGAGCACCTCCCCCGAGTCGCTCATGACGGGGCCGCCCGAGTCACCCGGGCAAATCGACGCGGTCGCGCGGAACCTGGCGTCGGACAGGGTGTCGATGGTGGCGAGGGCGCGCTTTCGGCGGTGAAGGGCGTCGGTGGACAGGGTGCAGCGGCCAAAACCGATGGGAGTGATGGTCTCCTTCAAGCTGGGCGGCGCGTCGATCCGGGCGGCCCGAGTCTCCATGCCGATGAGCGGCCGATCCAAGAGGAGAATCGCGATGTCTCCGTCGCCCGCGGCGTAGCCGCAGGTGGGCGCGACGATGGCGCGCACGCCCGCCTCACCCCAGGGCAAGTCTTCGCCCCCGAGCTCCACGCGAATGTCTTCGGCTTTCACGTCCCGCGCGAGCATTTCCCCCTGGGCAGAGCGGGCAGAGATGCAATGGTGGGCGGTCAGCACGCGGTCGTTGTCGATGAGCGCACCGGAGCAGGTGACACTGCCGATGACGAGGCGCACCACGAAGTCGTCCTTGCTGCTGAGCACGAACGGCAGCTCCACCGAAGGCGGCAAGCTGGGCGCGGGGGCGGACGCGGGGCGCGGCGCTTGCGCTGGAGCTTTGCCGACGAACGGCAAACCAGAGCAACCCAAGAGGGCGAGCGCGAGCCCGAGACACACTACCCCCAAGGGCGGGCTCAACTTGCTCAAGTCGGGGACCCCATGTGCGGAGGCATGCATGGACAACGGCCGCGTGCGGAATGTTCCGACACCAAACGCAGAATAATCTTGGCTGCGATTTTGGAGAAGGTGCGCTGATGTGCGCGCGACTCAACTCAGCACGAGGTCGTCTTTATGGACGACCACGAGCTCTTGGGCATCTCCCGGAAACGCGAGCTCCAACTCCGCGAGCGGCTTGCCGGCGGCGCGCGCCACGTCCAGCGCGCCCAAACGCGTGAGACCACGGCCGATTTCCGCGCCGTCGGGACCGACCAGCTTCACTGCGTCGCCCACGTTGAACTCGCCTCGGACGCCCAGCACGCCCACCGGCAAGAGGCTGCTTTTCCCGCCGCGCAGTGCTTTTTCGGCGCCAGCGTCCACCAACACGGCTCCGCGCGGGCGCAGCGTGTACGCAATCCAATGGTGCCGAGCGCGCAGGGGGGCACGGCGCGGCACCAGAGTGCCTACATCCTCCCCCGCGACGATGTCGCGAATGACATTCGGGCGAGCCGCCGAAGCAATGACCACCGAGGCTCCGGAGTGGCAAGCCTTGTTCGCGGCGTCCAGCTTGCTGTGGATGCCGCCGCTCCCGAGGCGGGCGCCAGTCTGCACGACCGTGCCCAGCTCCGCGTCGTCGCTCATCATGGAGATGCGCTTGCCGTTCTTGTCCAGCACGCCCTCCACGTCCGTACACAGCACCAGCAAGTCCGCAGATACGAGCGGCGCGACCATCGCCGCGAGCTGGTCGTTGTCCAGCCGAATCTCCGCTGTCGACACGGTGTCGTTCTCGTTGACGACGGGAATGGCGCCCGCGTCCAGCAGCTCCGCGAACGCGTCTCGCGCGTTGTTCACGCGCTCACGGTCCGCCAAGTCGTCGTGCGTCAGCAGCACTTGCGCCACCGTCAGGCCGACGGCGCTGAAGGCTTCGTCCCAGCGGCGCATCAGCACGCTCTGGCCCGCCGCCGCCGCCGCTTGCAGCTTGCCGGTTTCCTTCGGCCGCGTTCGATAGCCGAGGCGGCTCATCCCGAACGCGATGGCCCCGCTCGTGACGACGACGAAGCCGCGCTTCGGCTTGGCCAAGCCGGCGAGCTCCTCCGCGAACTTCCGCTGGAGGTCACCGTCGCCGGCCAGCGCCTTGGAGCCGACCTTGATGACGATGCGCCGTGAGTTTTGGAGCTCGCTACGTGCGGTCACGGCGCGTCAATAGCGCGGGGCAGCAGTGGCCGGCAAGCGCCGGCCACTGGCCGCGCCAAGAGGCTCAGATCGCGCCGATGAACTGCTTGATGAGCGTGAGCTCCGCGTCCGTCAGGAGCGTGGTGTCGTACTTGGGCATGTACTTCAGACGATCGTTCACGTCCGTGCCGCTGCCGCCCATGCGCACGAACTTATCGACGTTCGCGATGCTGGCGCCCTGGATCTTGATCGGCGAGCCGCCGCCGGTGGCCATCTTCGGGCCGTGGCAGTTGCCGCACATCGAACGGTAGAGGCCTTCGCCGGTGGTCGGCTTGGGTAGCCCGACGAGCCACGCGGAGACCGCTTCCAGATCCGCGTCGCTGATCTTGGTCGCATCGAAGGCCAGCATGCCGGTTGGGTCACCTTTGTGATCCTTGCGCCCGGCGCGGACGACAGCCTTGAAAAAGTCAGGGGGCGTGTGGCGAATCTCGGGGAAGATCGGGTCCACACCTTGACCGTTGGACCCGTGACAGGTGACGCACGAGGTTGCCATGGCGCTGTACCCGCTGGGCGCGGCCGCGCCGGCGGGAGCCTCGGCCGCTGACAGGAAGACATACGACGCAGGGGCCGTCAGCTGCACGCCCATGTTGCTGCTGCCGCCACCCGTGCCACCCCCGAACAGCCTGCCAATGTGCTCGCCGAAATAAGGCTCGTCGCGATAACTCCCAGCCAGTGCATCTTCTTCATCTTGGTTGACCCGTCAGGCTCCTAAAAAGTGTGGGACGGCCTTGGTTTGGACGATTTGCAGCCGGACGGCAACCCAGTTGCGCCAGTTATCCAACCATCTTTCCCTGGGGAGGCCACGTCGACATCTGCGTTGGGTTACAACGACACAGAAAGTTGCGAGTTCGTAGATCTTTCCTGCGACCGTAAGCGTCGGGAGGGTGCTGCGTTGAGAGCGAAGATGATGCTTCAAATTGGTCCAAGGTCCCGGGGCGCGCTGGCCGCCGCCGGTTTACTGACCGCTTGCCAGCTACAACCAAAGCCTCCGTCATCGGGACCGACCCTCGCGCGGCAGAGCGACAAGGCGGATCGGAAAGCGGTTGCCGTCACCGTCTACAATCAGAACTTCGGCGTCGTCCGCGACACGCGCCGGCTGAAGCTCAGCGCCGGCCGCGTAGAGCTCTCCTTCAAGGACGTCTCCGCCAACATCCAACCGGAGACGGTGCGGCTGCACAGCGCGACGAAGGGCGCGGTCTTCGAGGTGCTGGAGCAGAACTACCGCTACGACTTGCTCACGCCGGCGAAGCTGCTCGAAAAGTATGTCGGCCGCAGCATCAACGTCTACCGTTACAACGAGAAGACGGGGACGGAAGAGAAGAAGACCGCGGAGGTGCTGAGCGTAGAAGGCGGCGTCACCCTCCGCATCGACGGCGAGGTGACGACGAACTTTCAAGGCCGCTTCGGCTTCGCGGACGTGCCGAGCAACCTGCTCGACAAGCCGACGTTGGTTTGGCTCCTGGAGAGCGACCGCGCGGAGCAAGAGGTGGAGGTGACGTACCTCACCCACAACTTGAACTGGCGCGCCGACTACGTGCTCAAGCTGAACGAAGCCGACACGCAAGCCGATTTGCAAGGCTGGGTCACGCTCGATAATCGCAGCGGAACCAGCTACGAGAACGCAGCCCTACGGCTCGTGGCCGGCGATGTGAACCGCGTGCAGCCGCAGGCGCCGGAGCCCGTCGCCTACGACATGGCGATGCGCGAGGAGGCCGCGCAGGACAAGCCGCAGTTCAAGGAAGAGGGCTTGTTCGAGTACCACCTGTACTCGCTCGAGCGCGCCACGACGTTGCTGGACAAAGAGACGAAGCAGGTGTCGCTCCTGAGCGCCGAGAGCATCGGCGTCAGCAAGAAGCTCGTCTTCGGGAGCGAGCCGCACTTCTATCGCGGTCGCTACGGGCAGCTTGCACAGAATCAAAAGGTGGGCGTGTTCGTCAGTATCGACAACAGCGAGAAGAACCGGCTCGGTATGCCGCTCCCCAAGGGCACCGTCCGCCTCTACAAGGCGGACAAGAGCGGCGCACTGCAGTTCGTGGGCGAAGACGCCATCGACCACACGCCGCGGGACGAAAAGCTCGAGCTCAAAGTGGGCGACGCTTTCGACGTCGTCGGTGACCGGGTGCAGAAGGAGTGGTCGCAGGTCGGCAGCTGCATCAGCGAGAGCGCTTTCGAGGTCGAGCTCCGGAACCACAAGGACACGGAAGTGTCAGTGGAGGTGAATGAGCCGGTCGGCGGTGATTGGCAGGTGCTCCAGCACAGCCAGCCGTTCGTCAAAGTCGACGCGGGAACGTTCCGTTTCGACGTGAAGGTGCCCGCGCGCGGCGCCAGCAAAATCTCTTATCGGGTACGTGTTCGTTACTGCTGATTGTTGGAAAAATGGCTATGAAAACCACTTTCGTTCGCGGCTTCGTTTCGTCCGTCGCGCTGGTTGCGGCGGCTCCGGCGTTCGCTCAAACCGCCAAGGCTCCCCCTCAGCCGGCGGTTGCGGCGCCCACCGCCAAGCTTCCCGCGCAGCAGACCTCCACCGAGGCGGATCGCAAAGCCGTGAGCATTACCGTGTACAACCAGAACTTCGGCGTCGTGCGCGAGGTGCGCGAGCTCGCCTCGCTCGGCACCGGCCAAGTCGCGCTGGAGTTCCGCGACGTCGCGGCCAACATCCAGCCCCAGACGGTGGCCATCAAATCACTGACGGCGCCGGGCGCGATCAGCGTGCTCGAGCAAAACTACCGGTACGACTTGCTCACGCCGCAAACCTTGCTCGAAAAATTCGTCGGTAAGAAGATTCGCACTTACCGCTACCACGAAGCCACCGGTAAAGAAGAAGCGGCGGACGCGGAGCTCCTGAGCGTCAACGATCAACAACCGATCCTGCGCCTCAACGGTGAGGTCACGTTCGGCTACCCGGCGCGCTACGCGTTCTCGCAAGTGCCGGACAACTTGATCGCCAAGCCGACGCTCATGTGGCTCGTTCAGAGCCAAAAAGCGCAACAAACCGTGGAGGTGAGCTACCTCACCCAGAACCTGAGCTGGAGCGCGGACTACGTGCTCGTCGTGAACGAACAGGACACGGTCGGGGCCTTGCAAGGCTGGGTCACGCTCGTGAACCAATCTGGAGCCAGCTACAAGAACGCGGAGCTCAAGCTCGTCGCCGGGGACGTGAACCGCGTGCAGCCCCAGCGCCAGTACAAGTCCGAAGGTATGGCCGTCCCCGCCGCAGCTCCCATGGGCGGCGCGCAGTTCAGCGAACAGGGCCTCTTCGAGTACCACATGTACACGCTGGGCCGCCCGACCACGCTCCTGCAAAACGAGCAGAAGCAAGTCAGCTTGCTCGAGGCCGACGGCATCAAGATCGACAAGAAGCTCATCTTTTACGGGCAGCAGTACTGGTTCCGGGGCCAGTACGGGCAGATTCAGTCGAACCAGAAGGTCGGCGTCTACTTGGACTTCAAGAACGAAGAGCAGAACAAGCTCGGCATCCCGCTGCCGAAAGGCACCCTGCGCGTTTACAAGGCAGACAAGAGCGGCGCCAAGCAGTTCGTGGGCGAAGACCAAATCGACCACACCCCGCGGGACGAAAAGCTGCGCGTGAAGATGGGTGAAGCCTTCGACGTCGTGGGCGACCGCAAGCAGACCGAGTGGCGCGCTCTCGGCAACTGCAGCTCTGAAAGCAGCTGGGAAGTCGAGCTTCGCAATCACAAGGACACGCCCGTCGTCGTCGAAGACTACGAGCCAATTGGCGGCGATTGGACCGTCGTCGAGTCTTCCATTCCTTACGTCAAGAAAGACGCGGGGACGTTCACCTTCGAGGTGAAGGTGCCGGCGCGCGGCAAGACGAAGGTGACGTACAAGGTGCGGCTCCGCTACTGCTGAGCCCTATGGCTCCAAACGGACGAGCAGCCCGGTGTCGGCCGGGCTGCGCAGTTCGTCTTCGCCCAGCCACACGCTGTCGCTGAAGGAGCCCACGAGCCAGATGCGGCCTTGGCTGTCGGTCGCGACTCCGGGCAAACTCCGTAGCCGTCCAGCTTCTGCGCCCAAACATCGGTCCCATTCGCGCGCAGCTTCAGCACGAACGAGAGGTCGCCCGCCTCGTGATCGGAGGCAAGGACTCGCGAACCAACGATCAGCCCGGATCCGCTACCGGCGACGATGATGTTGCCAAAGGGGTCAATGGTTGCCGCGCTCACATACGCGGGCCCCACGTACGCTTTTTGCCAGAGCAGCTCGCCGTCGCGCGAGTATTGAGCGAGCCAAAGGTCGTTCGTGGCCGCTTCGAACCGCTCGCCTTCGTTCTCGAACGCGCCATGGAAAGAACCGATCAGCGTGAAGCGCATCTGGCGATCGACGATGACGTGGGTGAGGTTCAGATTACGTCCAAGCTCTTTTTCCAAGAGCAGCTCCGCGTTAGCGGAGAATTTACGCAGCACGCTGACGTATTCGCCGTGGTCATTCCACGCGGATCCCACGGCCAACACGGAGTCTTCGTCGTCCACGATCAGATTTTTCAACGTGCTGCGAGTGAAGCGCTTGGGGGTTACGAGCACGGCGTTCAGCGGCTCCCCGTTGTCATCCAACTGCAGCAGGTAGCCGTCTCCTTCCCCTGCCGTAGTCAGCGTGGTTCCGGGGTAACCGAGCGCGCCCGTGAAGGTGCCGCCCAGCCAGATGCGACCGTCGTTATCCAAGGCGAGCGCCGTCTGCAGCAGCGCGCTCGCCTTGCCCCAGTCGACGCGCGACACCGCCTCGCCGAGCGCACTCATACGCATCAAGCTCGCGCCGGTGGTGCTCGAGTACAGGTGCTGAGTCTGCAGCAACGTGTCGCCATTCGCGGCCAACGCTAGGGAGACGCCGCTGCTCTCGACCGGGCCGTGGTCGAGCGCGACCCACTCGAGCGTCTCGTTGCGATCGAAAGACGCCACGTACGCGCGTTGACCATGCGCTTGAGTGGGCGTCGGCTCCGACGTGAACACGAAGCGCCCGAACGAGGTCGTGCCGACATGATAGCCCGTGACCGCGACCCGGTCGTCGCGACCGACGGCGACGTCCGTCATGTAAGAATACTGGGTCGTGTCCCACCGTTCGTAGGAAGCGATGCTGCCCGCGCAGGGGCGCCTGCCCGCTAGGCACTCCGGCTCGCTCGCCATCGCGCAGTCCAACGGCGAGAGTTGGCACATGCTCGGCTCACCCGCCTGACCGGCTCCACTCGTCCCCGAGGTACCGGGCGTTCCCGCACCGCCGACTTTGCCGCCTATCGCGAAGGTGCCGCCCATCTCGAACGTGCCGCCTTGCCCCACGGCGCCGCCCTGCCCGCCGAACGTGCTCGCGCCTGCGCCTGACGCGTTCGAAATCTCACTCTGAAACGGGTCGAGCAGGTCGGAGCGCCCGCCGCAGCCCGCCAGACCGGCCAAGCAAGAGGCGGCCGCTACCACCAGCGCCGCCGGACGAAGTCTCCGCCCGTGTCGTGTTCCCATTCCCATTCCGATCGATGCCTAGCCCACGAACGTTCTAGCACCGCTCACGGTCGGCCGTGCCCGGGCGACGAGGAGGCTCGGCAGGAAACCGCCGGAACATTTCGGAAATCACGAAAGCTTTCGGATCTTGCCGTGGCGCGTGTATGTTGGGGGTTCGCTCGATCGGGCCCTGTGCTCGCGCATGGCTCGGACGAAGAGGGAACAACTGCATGCCGAATGCCGTGCTGGCGAAGCTTCGCGCTTTCGTGACCGGAGCTGCGATCGAAGAGTGCGAGTTGTGCGCGGGCGCGCTGTCTGTCGAGCACGACCACCTGCTGGAGCCCGACGCGCGCCGTGTATTTTGCGCCTGCCGGACCTGCGCAACGCTGTTTTCGCAGGAGCAGGAGCGCCAAGGCGCGCGCTACTTGCGGGTGCAGCGCCGCGCCGCCCGCCTCGTCGGGCTAGACATCGACGACGCGAGCTGGTCGGACCTGAGCGTGCCGGTTGGGCTCGCGTACTTCACCATGCGCAGCCGCACCGGCGAGGTCGTCGCTACGTTTCCGGGTCGGTCCGGCATCATCGAGTCGTTCGTACCGCTCAGGGCGTGGAGCGCGCTCGAGCGACGCTTTCCGGTGTTGAAGAGCGTGCTACCAGACGTGGAGTCGTTTCTCGTGCGCCGCACGTCGCGCCACCAAGACTACTTTCAAGCCTCCGTCGATCATTGCTACGAGCTCGCGGAGCTGCTGCGCGGGGCGGACGCGCCCGTTTCCTCGCCGGAGCTGGCGGTCGTGCAGGGGTTCTTCGAGCGTTTGGACGGGCAAGCCGCGCAAAAGCGACACAGCCGCCGACCGAGCGGTTAGCGCATGCGCTGTCATGGGCCGAACGGCCCATTTCGGCTAGGCCACGCCAAGCCTAAAATCCCGCCATGCTCAAGCTTTCGCGCGCGGGATCGTGGGTGCTGTCGCTGATCTTGTCCGGCGCGGTTTTCACGGCGTGCGGCTCGGACGACGGTAAGAAGAACGAGCCTGGTCGGCTCCCGCAAGGCGGTGAAGGTGGTGAGAACAGCGGTGACGCGGGCAAGGCTGGCTCGGCGGGCAGCAGCACCGCTGGTAGCGCTGGCGAGCCTGGAGCGCAGGGCGGCGCGGGTGACACCGGCGGGACGAGCGGCACGGCCGCAGGTGGTGGGAGCGAGCCGACCGCGGGTGGGAACGACGCGGGCGGCTCGAGCGGCGCGGGCGGTGAAGGCCCAGAGCAACCCTTCAGCGGCCTCTACATCGGCGTGGACGGGAGCGATACCGCGGCCGGCACCGAGGCCGCGCCGTTCGAGACGCTAGCGAAGGCCGCGAGCGTCGCGCAACCGGGCGACACGATCGTCTTCCTCGACGGCACCTTCCCGATGAGCAACCAAGTCGTCAAGATTCCTGCCGGCGTGAACGTCATGGCGAAGAACGCCGGCCAGGCGAACATCACCAGCGGTACTTCCGCCGCCGTGTTCGAGCTCGAAGGCGACAGTCATTTCAGCGGCCTCAAGGTCACGGACGCGCAGTACGTGCTGCGCTTCGCCGGCGGGGTCGCCGCTCAGGGCACCGTCACGATCGAGAACAGCTCCTTCTTCAACTGCACGCAGCTGTGCCTTGGGCTGACCGGCTCGGCGAGCGCGGTCGTGCTCGGGAGCGAGGGCGAGGTGCTCGGCAATGGCGGACAAGGATTCGCGATCGTCTCGGATACCGCGACCATCTCCGTGAGCGGCGGCATTCTACGCAATTACGGCAGCGGCGCGATCTTCCGCGGTCGGGGGGAGTCGAGTGTGTCGCTATCGAAGGTATCGTTCGAGGGCGGCACCGGCCCGGTGCTCACCCTTCAGAACGAAGCCGTGGGCCAGTTGCAAGACGTGAAGGTCGCGGCCGCCTCGGCCATGCTCTTCGAACAGTCGAATACGAGCGAGCTCATCGTCACCGGGTCGGATATCGCGACGAGCGTGACCGCCTCCAACTGCTTCGTCGTCAACGACGGCAAGCTGCTCGAGATCGAAGGCAGCAAGGTGCACGGCTGCGGCACGGGCGTGAAGAGCCTGCTCCCCCAGGAGCTTCGCTTGTCGAACAGCGAGTTTTACGACCACAGCGTTGGCGGTGCCGACCTGAGCGCCAACGGAACGCGCAGCGTCGTCATCGACGGCTGCAAATTTTACGATAGCAGCTTGATTGGCATGCGCATCGGCAACGGGGGGACCGTGCTCGACCTCAAGATGCGCGACACATCGGTGGACATCACGTCGACCGCGAACTGGCACGCCATCATGCTGGACGGCACGAACGCGTCGACGATCGACCTCGGCACCCTCGCGGACCCGGGGGGCAATACGTTCTTGCAGCGCGCGGCATCGCTTTCGTCCGCCATGCGTTTGCAGTTTCAGAGCGTGACTATCCAAGCCGTCGGCAACACGTGGACGCCGAGCGCGCAGGGGGCCAATGCTCAAGGCAAGTACGTAGTCAGCAGCGGCAAGGTGCTCGAGGACGCGACCGCCGCGAACGGCATCAACTACGTGAAGCCCTACACGACGGCCAAGATACGCCTGGCCGAAATCCCCTGAGCGACTCTGAGGCGCTTCGCGTCTCGGTCCGGAAACGGCGGGCGGCTATGGTAGCCGCGCACGGCGTTCATCGACGATTTCAAGAATTTCGCGTCCAAGGGCAACGTGGTGACTCTCTGTGCGGTCACCAGCCTGAGAACATTCAGAAAATTTCGTCCGAAGCGCGACATCGTGCGGAGCCTCGAACCCCCTACTTTTTTGAATGTCGACGAGCTCGACGCGCGACTCGAGAGCGCTGAAGGCCCGAGGTCGACGGAGACTTCTCGCTGCGGCGATTCGGCGAACGATGAGAGCGGATCGATGGCGAGAAGGACGAGAGCAGTCTCGCCGTGTCTCGGGCCTGCCCAGCGGGGCAGGCCCAACACGAACAACGGCCTCCCACCAGAGAACGCGCGGAGCTCGGCTCAGTTCGGCGCGTCTTCGCTGGCTTCGGCGCGCTTGGCCGCCGGCGACTTGGCGAGCGGTGCGGGCTTGGTCGGCGCGGGTTGCGGCTTCGGGCTCAAGCCTTGCGAAGCGTAGGTCTCCAGGCCTTTGCGCACCGCAAGGATGGCGAGGCGGCGGTTCTCGGGCGCGTAGGGCTCTTTCGCGTTGAAGAGCGCGGAGGAGCCGTGGGCGAAGACGCCGCCGATTTGGCCCTTCTTCAAGCCACTCTTCTCGAGCACGAAGCGCGCCGCGTCCGCGCGCTCGAACGAGAGCTGCCAGTTGGAGCGGTTAGAGCCGGCCGGGAACGGCTTGGCGTCCGTGTGCCCGTGGACTTGGATCTTGTTGTCGAGCCGTCCCAAAATCGGGGCGATGACGGCCAAAAGTTGGTCGAGGCGCGGCTTCAGATCGGAGGAGGAGCGATCGAACAGCAGGTCGTCTCCGGAGCCGTCCAAGATTTGGATGAGCAGGCCCTCTTCGGTGACGCTCACCTTGAGCTGCTGGGCGAGGCGCTTCAACGCTGGATCTTCCATGAGCTCGCGCTGCATGGCCGCGCGCACCGCGGCCGCAACGCGCTCGAACTGCGCGCTCTCCGGCTGAATCGCGGATTGACCCACGACGTCGAAGTAACCCTTGTTCTGGATGCCGCTGCCGCCATTGAGGACGGAAGGCGCGCCCGAGAACACGCCGGTGCGGAAGTACTCCGACAGCTGCTGCCGCGTCTGCTGGTCGGTCTGGGCGAGCAGCCACATCACCATGAAGAACGCCATCATGGCGGTCACGAAGTCCGCGTAAGCCACCTTCCAGGCGCCGCCGTGGTGCCCGCCGTGACCCTTGGCTTTCTTCTTGATGATGATGACGCGCGCGCCACCACCGCTCGGAGCTGCGCCCGCCATTACTTACCTTTCAGCTCCGCAAAGGCCTTCTCGAGCTCCGGCGTCGTGGGGCGCTCGTCCGAGAAGATACTGCGGCGCGCAAACTCGATGGCGATTTGCGGGTTGACCCCGCGAGCGGCCGCCACGACCGCCTCCTTGATGCAGAGCATGAAGCGGCTCTCGGCGTTGCCTTGAATCTCGATGCTGGTCGCGATGGGGGCGACCATGCCGTAGCACAGCAAAATGCCCAAAAACGTGCCGACGAGCGCGGCTGCGACGTGGTGGCCGATGACCTCGGGACCGCCGTCCAAATGACCCATGGTGATGATGATACCGAGCACGGCGGCCACGATGCCGAGGCCCGGGAGCGCGTCGCCCGCCGTGCGGATCAAGCCCACGGGTTGGTGCGCTTCGTCGTGGTGGGTCTCGAGCTCCGCGTCGAACAAGAGCGAGAGCTCCTCCGCCGAGCAGCCGTCCACCAGCTGCTTCAGGCCGTCCACCAAGAAGTCGGCCGCGTGGTGGCGGTGCATCACCTTAGGGTAGGCGCTGAACAGCGAGCTCGTGGCGCGGTCGCTCACGTGCGGCTCGAGCGCCAGCACGCCTTCGCGCCGGATGAGGGCGAGGATTTGATAGAGCAGCTTCAGCAGGTCCATGTAGTCCTGCTTCACCGGAGCGCTGCTGCCGAAGCCCTTCTTGAACGCCGCCATGACGCGGCTCAGCACCTTGCCGGGCGCCGAGATCACGACCGTTCCGACCGTGGCCCCGCCAATCACGATAAGCTCGTTCGGCTGAATCAGGATGCCGAAGGCACCACCGGACATGGCGAAGCCGCCAAGCACGGAGCCGAATACGACGATGAGCCCGATGATCGTAGACACTGCCCTCTCCTAGGACGGCCGTCTCATTCGTTTCTGAAGGCTCGCTTTGAGAATGCCTCGGAAACCTGCGGGTTTACAGTGGCTTACACGGGGTGCGCGACTGCCTTGCGTTGGCCAATTGTCGGCCTTCGCGCCGAGGCTGCCCGCCTTCCCTTTCGCGGGGTTGGCCGAGCGCGGCTAGGAGAACAGAGGGATGAGCTCGACCAGGCCCGCGTCCGTTTCGAGCGCGGCATCCAAGATGGGTGCGCTGCTGTCGGTTGGCAGCTCCACCAAGTAGCGCCAACACGGCCCCGCAACGGGGGACGTGAGGCTACCGAGCACACCCGCTTCGTGCGTCGGGTGCGCCGCGATGCCGCGTGCGGCGAGAGCGGCGGCAAACGCTTGGTGGTTCTTGCAGATGGTGGCCGTGACCCGCGCGAGGGCGGACGTTTCCGCCGACAGAGGCACGGCGACGCCCGCGGCGAGGCCGAAGCGCTCGCCGCAGCTTTGGACGAGGCGTCGCGTGGCGGCGGTTGCGCCCGGGTCCCCCACTGCGACCAGCAGGCGCCGACCGGCGCTCGCCCGTTCGATGACGGCCATGACCGCGAGCTCCCCATGCGTGTCCAACGCGGCGAGCGGCTCTTCCAAGCAGAGGGCGAGCGGATCCGTGAGGACGGCGTGGGCGACGAGCAGCGCGCGTCGCTCCGCGAGCTGAAGGTGGGCGATGCGGCGGGGCGCGAGCTCGGCAAGGCCGAGTCGTTCCAAGACTTGGAAGGCATTCCGGCCCGCGGACTTGGCGGGCAGGCCGCAGAGCTCCGCGCTGGTGGCGAGCAGCTGCTCCGCGCTCCAAGCAACGGGGAGCTGTGGATCCAGCCGCATGACTCCGACTTTGCCTTGCTCCACGCCGCGCGGTACGGGCTCTCCGGCCACGTTCAGGCTGCCGGCGCTGAGCTCCGCCTCGCCCGCGAAAAGGCGGAACAGAGCGGACCAGTCGCCGAGCAACGCCAAACGCTCGGCGCGTCCGTGCAGGCTGAGCTGCGCGAGTAGTGGCTGACCGAGGAGGTCGATGCGCGCACCCTGCGCTTCCAAGGTGGGATGGTCACTCAACGCGGGTCAGCTCCATGCGTGCGAGGGGCTTGTCGGCGGGGTGAAAGATGAAAGGCCCGAGCGCGCGCACCAAGTCCATCATGCCCGCGGGCAGCACTTGCAAGTGGGAGGGCAGGTTTTCGCTCACGCCCTCGATGCCCAGAATGCGACCGATGAGTGAGGTGTCGGGCGGCGGCAGCTCTTGAATCGGCGCGTGCTCCGGCAAGCCGGCCATGGCCCGGGCCGCTGCGAGCGCTTGTCGTAGGCCGCCGAGCTCGTCCACCAGCTTGTGCTGCAGGGCCTGCTCGCCGGTCCACACGCGCCCTTGCCCGACCGCGTCCACCTGCTCTTTGGTGAGCTTTCGGCCGTCGGCAACGCGCTGCAAAAACACGTCGTAAAACTGCCAAACCTTGCGCTTTAGCTCCACCTTCTCTTCGTCCGTGAAGGGGCGGAAGATGGACTCGGCGTCGGCGCGCGGCGCGGTCTTGTAGACCTCGATGTTGACGCCCAGCTTTCGCAAGAGCTCCGAAACGTCCGCCTTGCCGTAGAAGATACCGATGCTGCCCGTGATGGTGAGCGGGTTCGCGAACACGCGCGTCGCCGGCGAGGCGATGTAGTAGCCGCCGCTCGCAGCGGCGCTGCCCATGCTGACGATGACGGGCTTCACCTTCGTGGTGCGCTCCAGCTCCCGCCAGATGACGTCCGCCGCCATGGCCGAGCCGCCGCCTGTTTCGACGCGGAGCACGACCGCGCCAATGAGCGGATTCTCTCGGGCCTTCTTGATCGACTCTGCGATCGTGTACGAGCCGGCGAGCTTCATTCCTAAAAACGGAATGGTTTGGCTGCGGCCGTCCACCATGTCGCCGTCCACGTACACGATGGCGACGCCGGGGCTCGCGCCGTTGAAGCGGTTCGCGATCGGCCCGCGCTTGTCGTCGATGAGGCGCACGGGCTGGCCGACGAGGAGCGAGGCTTGCGACTCCAGCTCGTCGTCGAACGCGTAGCCGTCTACGAAGCCGGCCGTCTTGGCCTCGATGGCGACGAACGGGCCCTTGGCGACGCGCTCGCGCACTTGCTGCGCGGTCAGCTTACGGCCGTGGGCGATGCCGAGCGTGAGCTGCTTTTCGTGCTGTTGCAAAAGGTCTACTTTGTCGTCCCTCGCGGTGTCCGACGCGCCGGTGCGCGTGAACGCCTCCGGCGCGCTCTTGTGAGCGCCGATGCGCACGAAGTCCGCCTTGATGCCGAGCTTTTCCAGCAAGCCCGCGTAGTAGAAATACCGAGCCCGCAGGCCCGCGAAGCGCAACCCGCCCGCCGGATTGACCAAGATGCGATCAGCCGCCGAGCACAGGTAGAGCGACGCGCCGTCGGCGTCCTCCAAGTGGCAGAGCACTTTCTTGCCCGACTCGCGGAGCATGTACACGGCGTCCCGCAGCTCTTGCACGTGCGCGATGGAGGTCGCCGGAGCAGTTCGGAGCTCCAGCACCACCGCGCTCACCGAGTCCTCCTCCTGGGCGACTTGCCACAAGTGACGGAGAAGCGCGGTGTGCTCGCGCACGCCCGGCGTGCTCTCCAAACGAATGCGTAGCGCGTAGCTCGGTGAGGAAGTGCCGGTCGGCTCTCGGTAGCCTTTGAACGCGAACTCCGTGGTGAGGTTCTCGTGCGCCTTGCCGCTCACGTTGCGGCCCAGGGCGCCGCCGAAGATGCTGCCGGCGCCGAGCTCCATCGACCCCGCGGTGCCGTTCAGATAAAACGACATGCTCGCGCTGGCCAGCCACTCGCTTTTGGAGACGCCGTTGTCCGGGTCCACCACGCCGAAGCTGCCCCGGAGCCGGCCGAGCTCCGGAATGTCCAGGCCGAGGGTGGCGCTAGGGGACCAGTAAGCGTCCGGCGCGTCGATGATTTTGCCGGCGAGACCGACCTCCAACGAGCGGCTCCGTAGCGGCCGCAGCGCGAGCGCGAGGTCGAAGCTGCGATTGAGCGCGCCCCCGTGGTCGTTCTTCGGACCGTTGATGTCGTGGGCGACGAACGCCATGCCGAAATAGTCCGACGGGCGGCTGGTCAAGCCCATGGACCAGCCGAACAGGCCGTGCGCCTCACGCATGTCCGAGTACGACCGCTGCAGCGACATGCCGACGCTGAAGCTGTTGCTCGCCTTTATCGCGAGGCCCCAGGTGATCCATTGGTACACGCCGTCGCTTCGAAAGAGCGTGCCGGCGCCGCCAGTAGGCGGGGCCATCAAGTCCACCCGGAGACCGGTGGAGGCGTTCAAGAACGGGATCGGGAAGGCGAAGCCGAAGGCGTGACCTTGCCACGCCGCGCGTGAGCCTTCGTTCAAGTAAACGCTCGACCAACGCAGCTCGCTCGCAGGAATGAAGGCGATGTTGGCGGGGTTCTGGACGAGCGCGCTTGAGTCGTCGTTACTGGCCGCGCTCTTGCCCAATGCGGGCAGACGCGTGGGCTGTTCCGTGGGGAACTGCGCGCGAGCCGGGGGGGCGAGCGAGAGGGCGAACGCGAGCCCGAGGCTGAAGGCGGCGGTGCTTCTGATCATAACGGCCCCGCATTCTTATCACTGGATGCGAGGCAAGCGCACCGAGAACGTCGCTCCTTTGCCCTCCGTGCTTTCCACCGTGACCGACCCCCCCGCCTGCTGAACGATGCTGTAGACGGTCGACAGCCCGAGGCCCGAGCCGGTCTGCTTGGTGCTGAAGAACGGCTCGAAAATTTGATCGCGCGTCGTGGCGTCCATACCGGCGCCCCGATCCACCACCGTGAGGCAAGCCGTGTCCGGCTCCAGCCAAAGCCGCACCAGAACCTCGAGCCCGGTGTGCTTGCTGCGGCTGGCGTCGCGCGCGTTGATGACCAAATTCATGATCACCTGCTCCAACTGAGAAGGGTCCGCGTTGACGAGCGCGGCCGCGGTCGGCCTTTCGATGCGAAGGCTGGCGTGGCCGTGCATCAGCGTGAGCAGCATCGGCTCCAGGTCGCGGAGCGTGCGCGACAAATCCACTGGCCTCGGCACCGGGCTCTTCGCCTTCGCGAAGGTGAGCAGCTGCTGCACGAGCCTCGCGCCTCGCTCGCCCGCCTCCGTGATTTCGCCGAGCGCCTGCATCAGCTCCGCGTCGTGGGACCGGTCCACACGCAGCGAGTCCAGCCGCAGGAGGATCGCGGTCAGCACGTTGTTGAAGTCGTGCGCCACGCCAGCGCTCATGCGGCTCAGGGCTTCCATCTTCTCGGCCTTGACGAGCCGATCTCGCTGGGAGCGCAGCGCCGCCTCGACGTCCAGCCGCGTCGCTTGCTCCAGGAGAACGGCGACGAGGTCCGCGACTGCGGCCACGAAGTGCCGGTCCCGCGACGTCCACTCCCGGCTTCCGCCCGTGTGCTCGTGCCGCACGACCCCGACCACCTCGCCGAGCCGGAACACAGGCGCGTCCAGCGTCGCTCGAATATCCAGTGGCTCGAGGTAGCTCCGGCGCAGCTCCTCACTGACGTTCGCGTCTCCTGGGCCGGGGGTTTGGATCACTCGGTGACCTTCCAGCGCTTCCAGGTAGCCGGGTAGCTGAGCCAACGGCAACACCGCGCCGGAAGAGCTCTGCTCCTTGGAAAGCTCGAAAAGCGCCGCGCAGCGGAGCTCGTCTCCGCTCGTGGCGATGAACCAGACGCCCACGCGCTCCACGGCGAGGGCCTCCGCGCTCGTTTGGCAGGCGCGCTCCAACGCGCGGCTCAGGCCGTCTGCGTCGTGAAGGGCCAGGCGCGAAAGCCCGAGCCGAGTAGCCTCGAAGAGCGAGCTGGTGTTCGGTCCCTCTGTCACCCCGCCGACTGTACTACAGCTTCAAGAACCGATTTCCGAGTTCGCGGAGCTCGGGTAAAATCAGCCGCTTTGCAATCGGTGGAGGAAATCGCCGTCTCGGTCGCGCGCGTGCCGTCGCGCTTCGGCGCCACGCGGGCATTCCTGCGCGAGAGTCTTGGCAGCCGCGCGGTTTGGTTGTGCGTGCTGCTCGGCGCCGCGGGCACGGTCGCTTGGGCGGCGCTGAGCGCGTCGCGTGGCCGCGAGAGCGCGAAGCGAGAATTCGAGGAGCGCTCGCTGGTCGCCGCGCGGCACGTGGCGCAAAGCTTCCAGGCTCCGCTGGAGGCGCTTTACGGCATTCACGCCCTGGGCTGCGCCTTACCGGAAGTGGATCAGCCGCGCTTCGAGCGGTTCGGGCAGCAGCTGCTGTCGCGCTACCCCAGCCTCGCCGCGCTGGAGCTATTCGATGTGGTGTCCGGTGACGAACGAGCGGACTTCGAGCGCCGCGTGAGTAGCCGCATCGGCCGCCCCTTCTCGATTCAGGAGCCTTCGCTCGCCACGTCTCGCGGGATGGTGACGGCGTTGCCTCGTGAGCGCCACGTCGTGCTCACCCGTTTCGTTCCCTATCAGAAGGAGCTCCATGGTTTGGACCTCACCTTCGACTCGCTGCGCCGCGAGCAGATCGCGGCCGCGACGCGCGCGGGGGCGCCGCTCGTCACCGGCAAGTTCCGCCTCGTGGAAGACTCGGAAGGCGTCTACTCCGTGGCCGTCTACCATCCGCTCTTCGCGGGGAGCGCGGCGCCGCCGACCGAAGCCGAGCGGAGTCGAAACCTCACCGGCTTCGCGGTCGCGCTCTACCGTCTCGAGCCGCTCATGACGAGCGCGCTGTCCGGTACTCGGCTCGAGAAAATCACGGTTGGGCTGGTGGATCGCGACCCCCAGCTGCCCCGCGGCGACTCGCTCTTGTTCGGTACGCTTGCGGCCCGTACGGACGAGAGCTTCTCGTACGAGCACGAGATTCGCTTTGCGGGGCGCAACTGGGCGCTCGTCACGTCGCGTGCGGTGCCGACGTTCGCGTCGCTTTCCGCGCCGAGTCTTGCGCTGGGGAGCGTGGGCACGTTGCTCGTGGCCGGGCTCATCGGCCTCGGTGGCTCGCTGCGAAAATCGCGGCAGCGCTTTCAAGCGCTGCAAGCGCTGGGCCCTTACACGCTGCTGCGCGAGATCGGGGGCGGTGGCATGGGTCGGGTGTTCGAGGCCCAGCACCGGCTCTTGCGCCGGCGCACGGCCATCAAAGTCGTCGCTCAGGAAGTCGCCTCTCCCGAGCAGCTGCGGCGCTTCGATCTGGAAGCCAAGACCACGAGCGAGCTCCGCCACCCCAACACCGTGGTCGTCTTCGATTATGGCCGCACGCCGACGGGAGACTTTTACTACGCCATGGAGTACGTCCATGGCGTCACTTGGGACCAGCTCGTGCAGCGCCACGGCGCCCAGCCGGCTGCGCGCGTTCGTCACTTGCTCCTGCAAGCGTGCGGCGCGCTGTCCGAAGCGCACGGCCTCGGCCTCGTGCACCGCGACGTCAAGCCGAGCAACTTGATGCTCGGCGTGAGCGGCGGCATCTTCGACTTCGTCAAGGTGTTGGACTTCGGCTTGGTTCGCGTCACTCGGGGCGCCCCGAGCGGCCTCTCCAAGCAAGGCACCTTGCTCGGAACTCCTCGCTACATGGCGCCGGAGTCCTTCGCGAGCTCTCAGTCCGGGCCGCGCGCGGACCTTTACGCGCTCGGCTGCGTTGCGTACTACCTGCTCAGCGGCCACGAGCCGTTCACGGCCAAGACCGACGCTGGCGTCGCCACTTTGCATCTCACGCAGATGCCGTCGTCCTTGCGTGGACGTGGCCGCGGCGACACGACGCCCGAGCTCGAGCGCATCGTCATGCGCTGCCTCGCCAAGAACCCCGATGACCGCTTCGCTAGCGCGGCTCAACTTCTGCGCGCGCTCAGCGAGCTGTCGCTTCCGCCATGGACCCAGACCGACGCCGCCGCGTTCTGGGCCGAGCAGGAAGCCAACCAATGAAGAGACGGCGAGCCGCGCTGTTGCGCCGCTCGCCGTCCGTCGTTCAGTCTGCGTCGCTCATCGACTCTTCGGAGCTGTCCTCGGAAGCCTCGGCGCGCTTCGCCGGCTTCTTCTTCGCGGCCGGCGCTTTGGCTGCCGCCTTCGGCCGACGAGCGATGGGAGCCGCTTTGAGCGTGTAACGAATGAAGTCGTGCACGTCCAACAGGTCCTGCGGCACCTCGCCCTGCTCGGTCAGCTTGCCCGCGACGATGCGCGCGGCGTTGACGCAACGCGAGTAGCCGGCGCCGGTGGGGCGCTGGGGCAGCGCGCCATTGGAGCCGAGCGCTTTGAGCTGCTTGCGAAAGGAAGCCAGCTCCACCAGCACGTAGTCGTCCGGGAAGACGATGGCCATGAGCGCCGTGACCGTCTCCCAACGAGGCGGGCGGTGAAAGGAAGTTTCGTAGGCGACCCCGAAGCGATCCACGCGCTGCTCCAGCGTGGCGCTTCCGTAAAGGAGCTCACGCACCGCGCCCGCCAGCAGGCCGACGCCAAGCGTCGGCACCGGCTTGAGCTGATCCGCGGGCACCCAACCAGTGGAGAGCAGCACCTTGGTCACCACTGCCCACAGCGCGTCTGGCTGCGACGCCTTGAGCAGTGCGTCCAACGCCTTGAGCGACAGCTGCTCCTTGGCCTCGGCTTGGGCCGCACCACGGATGGTGGCGGCGCGCCTTTCGGCTTGCCACGCCGGATCTTGAAAGCCGGCCGGGAAGTTGCGCCGCAGGCCCGCGAGCTGCTCCAGCAGCTGAAAGCCGGCCGCCTTGGAAGGATCCGGTAGGCCTTGGCGCTTGGCGACGAGCGCCGTGAGCCGGGCCAGCGTGCTTTGCTGTTCCGCGCTCAGCGGAGTGATCTTGCGCATCATGTCCAGCGCGCCGCCGCCCATGATGCGCTCTTCGCCGCCTTCGAAAAGGTAGGTGCGCTTGCCGTCACGCACGCCCGAGAGCACGCCCACTCCCCAGTCTTTACGGGTGCCGTGCGCGAACAGCGCAGGAAATTCGGACTCGGCTATTTCTGACATCTCGGGCCTTTCTGTGCTCACGCCTTGCGCAGGTTTCTACCGCTGTTCTCGATGGCCGAGCGCGAAGCGGGCTGCGAGGCGCCCACATGGTAGCTCACGGAGCACCGAGATGCTTGTCCTTCGAACTCGGACGGCACGGGTTTCGCAACGAGCGCGTCGACGGCCGGACGCGAAGGCAGGGTGCGGGGCATCCGGTCTCGGGCCCGGAGTGCGCTCAGCACCTGTTGGCCATGGCCGCGAACAGCTCCAAAGACCGGCTCGATGGCCGGTGAGGGGACCGAAGTAGCACACACGGGGTCCTACTAAGGACGCAACTGGGAAAGACGGCGGCCGATAGGGTCGCATGTCTAGCCGCTGTCGTTGGATTTGGTTGGCGCTGTCAGCGCTCTTGGTGGCGTCTGCTTGCGGAGGTGGGGACGGCGCGGATGGGGCCGGCGCGGTGGGCGGCTCGGACGCTTACTACACCACGACCTGCGAAGAGACGGCGTGCGAGGCCTGCAGCGACCACGTGTCGTCCGACTGCAGCGCATGCCACAGTCTCTGCCTTAGCTCTTCAGACACCGCGAGCTGCCTGGGTACTTGCAGCAACATCTGCGCGACGAGTTGCTCGGCATGCTCCAGGGCTCCGGTGTGCAAGAAACACAAGACCACGCTGCCGCTGCCGCCGCTCGACCGTGACGTCTATGAGGCCTGCCTAGCGGAGGCTCAGGCCTGTAATCCGGAGGCCAGTGTGATTGGCCCTCAGGAGATTTGTCACAACGCAGCGCGTACCTTGCGGCACGAGGTCGCCGACGAGCTGCGATGCACTGTCGACAACGACTGCCAACCCTGCGGCATGCCCTCGGCGCCGGGCACGATCGGAAGCGAGGCGTGCGAACGTGAGAAGTCCTGCGGCTTCGACTGCTCCTTCCCGTTCCCGGATGGCGCGGAGCATCGGTTTCGGCCCGAGCTGGTCCGTGGTTTGCGCGCCTGCCTTGCGGAGTCTGATTGCGAGGCGGTCCGCGCGTGTCTGTTTGCCTACGGGCGGTTGTCCAGAGTTGGGTTGGACCCGCAAGAGCGAGTGGGTGACGTCTACGCCATCGACGACTCGCCCGAGACGCACGCAGACGACCACAAGTGGTACGCGGCCTGTTCCAGCTCCGCCTCTTGCGGTAGTCGGTTGCAGTGCGTCAAACCCTGCAAAAATTGCGACTCCTTCTGCCAGATTCCTTGCGCTACAAACGCTGACTGCGTCGGGCAGTACATCGGAGTGGACCTGGCGTACTACTGCAGAAGAATCACCAGTGACGGTGCCGGCTATTGCGGGTGGAACTAGAGCCGCGTTTCGTCAGCCCTGCTCTCAGAGCCAGCCGTGCGACTTTGCGATGGCTTGAATTTCCGGCACGCGCGCGGCGAGCTCCTCGTTGTCTTTCACGGGCAGGAAACGAGAGTGCTCGCCGGTGCGCGGCAAGTGCAAATACTTGGTGGGGAGCACGGAGGTCACCTCGTTGATCAGGCGTTCGAATTGGATGACGGGCGCGCCTTCGACCTTTTTCGTGACCGTGAAGAACGTCCACGGCATCTCCAGCTCGAGCAGGGCCTTGGCGTCGAAATGGAAGACGTTGGTATTGAAGACGCGCACGGTGGCAGGGTCGAAGCTGGGCGGAATGCGGAACTCTTCCAGCACGCATGGCTTGTCGTCCACCCGGACCGGGATGCCGCCGCGATCCGAGCCGAGCTTGTCCACCACTTCCGAGGTGACGGGCAGCCCATGGGCGAGGTGGAAGCCGAGCACGGTCGGGTCGAGCGTGCCGCCGAGGTTGTCGACGTTCGTCATCATCAGCGTTTTCCCGCCCCGCGCGACGAAGCGCTCCAGGAGCCCGCTGCGCTTCAGGGCGTCCGGCAAGTCCCCGTGACCGGGCGCGTGCTCGCTGGGACGACCGTCTGCGCCCACGTACATATCGCCCTGGGGCGTCAATCGGAGCGAGAGCTCCTGAATGAACGTCGCGACCTCGTCGTCCTTTCGGCGATCGCCGAGGGCGGTTTTGATTTTTTCGTCCGTGGACGCGCTCGTCATGAACCAGAGCGGCGGCTGCTTGCCGTAGCGTTCGCGGATGACTTCCACCTCACGCAGGCGGAGGTCGAGGAACGACTTGCCGGGCACGGCGTCCACGAGCGCTTTGACGACGCCGCCCATGCGCGTGGCCATGCCCCCAGCGAGGACGACGAGCGCGTACTCGCCGCGAGCCAGCGCGGCTTTGCCCAGCTCCGTGAGCCGCGCGTGCTCCGCACTGCCTTCGGGCGGGAGCTGCACCACGTCCTCCGACGTGGGCGGCGTGATCGTGCCTTTGACGAGGTTGTCCGCGGGGACGCCGGTTTGCAGCGGCTTGGCGAGCGAGACGAGACGCGCGGCGTTGAAGCCAGCGTCTGCGAGGAGCTGCTTCACGTCGGCAGGGAGCGAGTCGAGCTGAGCTTCGAGCTTATTCATCGGCGGAAGCGCAGGATAAGGCTTCTTGCGCCGGAAGGACACGGCCGCTGAAAGCTGGCATATTGGTCGAGGCGTCATGCTCCGGCCTTCGTTCCTCCTGCTGCTATTCGCCACGGGCGGTGTTGCCGGTTGTGCGACTCAGCGCGAGCAGCGGATCTCGTCCGCGGAGGCAAGGGAACGGCCGACCGACGAGCCGTGCGAACCTCAAGGCAAGCCACCGGCCCCGAGCGCGGTCTGGTCCTGCGGCTACTGGCATTGGGACGCGGTCCGTTATGTCTGGGTCGACGGCAGCTGGCGGGTGCCTCCGTAGCGTCGTGCTACGCTGCGCGCACCTGCATGTTGCGTCGTCGTCCGCTGCGTTGGTTGTCGCTCGCGCTGTGTAGCGTGACCGTGACGGCGCTGGCGCAGGCGCCGATGCTCCACGAGTACATCGAGCCCAATCCGGCGGAAGACGTCGCGTTCTCCGCCACGACCCAGGACGGCGCGATGCCGGCCGCCTTGGACACGCCGAGCGGCGTGGTGCCGGCGCCGGAGTCGGCTAATCGGAAGCCGAAGGGAGAGCACGCCTACGGCGGCAACGCGACTCCAGACAGCATCGACGCGAGCTTCCGCGTGGACCGCGATACGACGCGGCCGGATTCGGTCGCTTACGACGAGCCGTTCATCCCCGCCGTAGCGCCCTTCAAGCGACTGTACGCGTACGACTCGGTGGACGAGAGCTTCGAGCTCACCGTCTTCGACAAATCGCTGAACAAGCTGGAGATCGGCGGCAAGCCAGGGCCCGCGGACGACCAGTTTTACGCGGACTTGTTCGTGGACGTG
Organism: Polyangiaceae bacterium; assembly: GCA_029266615.1. GTDB lineage: Bacteria > Myxococcota_A > Polyangia > Polyangiales > Polyangiaceae > PMG-095. The sequence continues at coordinate 16,262 of JAQSWN010000042.1, read as the reverse complement.
CAGCCCGGTTTGCCGGTGCGGATCCCGAGCGTTGCGCCCGGCGCGCGAGCGCTCGTGGCGCGGACGGATCCGGAGCTGCCGTTTTCGCTCCAGCGTGATCGCGCGGACAACTGGTTCATGGTGGCTGACGCGCGCCGGCGGGTTCGGCTCATCATGCAGCTGGCGGCGCCGCGAGCCGCGTTCGGCACGGAGCTCGCCGACGCAACCTGGGGTGAGCTCTTGCAGAAGCTGCCGCCGTTGCCGCCCGCCGTGCGCAGCGTGGCGCTGGACGTCGCGCGGGAGATAGGCATTTCACAGAGGCAGTCGCCCCGCCTCGTCACGGCAGCGCTGGTCGGCTATTTCCGGAGCTTCGGGCCCTCGGAGGCGACGCCGAAAGCCACGCGCGGCGCGCAGCTGTACCAGGAGCTTTCGCTGTCGCGGAAGGGCGTGTGCCGGCACCGCGCGTACGCGTTCACGGTCACGGCCTTGGGCCTCGGCATTCCGACCCGCATGGTGCGTAACGAAGCGCACGCTTGGGTCGAGGTGTACGACGGCGTCCGTTTCCACCGCATCGATTTGGGCGGCGCAGCCGGGCGCATGGATCTGGATCCGCGTACGGCCGACCATCTGTATCGCCCCCCGCCAGACTCGTTCAGTTGGCCCGAAGGGTCCGAGTCGGGACAAGGAATGCTCTCGCAAACCCTCGAAGGCGAGCAACGAGCCGCCGCTGCCCCTGCCGGCTCCGACCCCAGAGGCTCCTCCGCGCCTGGCGCGTCTGCCAGCGCAACGCCCTCGCCGGCCCCGAGCGCCAAGTTAGGGCCCGAGCCGTCTCGGCTGCCGCCCGGTGGTGACGATCGCCCGCACGCCACGGTGGAGCTGAAGCTGTTGCAGGTGAGCAGCGTGCGCGGCGGCGTCGTACAGCTCAAGGGCACGGTGGAGGCTGCGGGTGAGCCGTGCCTGTTCTCGCGCGTGGATGTCAGCCTGCGCGACGGGGCGGGCGTGGAGACGTGGCTCGGCGCTTTCCCTACGGACGAAAGCGGCGTGCTCGAAGGACGAGTCACGGTGCCGTTCGACATCGACGTCGGCGACTACCAGGTCGTCGCACGCACGCCGGGTACGGGTCGCTGTGGTTCCAGCCGCTGACGCGCCGTTCGTCTTGCTCGTGGAGAGCGACCCCGAGCCGAGCCGCGAGCGCGCGCTGCTGTTTACGGAGCCGCATCGCATCATCGCGAGTCGGACCCCGGGCGAGGTTCGCGGGGCCTTGGAGCTCGCGGAGCGCGCCATCGCAGACGGGCGATATGTCGCCGGCTTTTTGAGCTACGAGGCCGGCTACGGCTTGCATCCGAAGCTCGGGCCGCTCACGGCGACGTTGCCGCGCGAGCACGCGCTTTGGCTCGGCGTGTTCGACCGCGTGCAGGAGCTGCGGGGGCGTGCCGTGTCCGAGCTGCTCGCGAGGGGAGCCTCCGCGTCGATTTCCGGCTTGCGCTTCGACCGCAACCAGAGCGACCATGCCGCGGATTTCGAGCGCATTCAGGAGCATTTGCGGGCCGGCGACAGCTACCAGGTCTGTCAGTCTTTACGGGCGCGCTTTCAAGTGAGCGGCTCTGCCATCGCCCTGTTCGAACGGCTCCGTCGCGCGCAGCCGACCGCGTACTCCGCGCTCGTAGACACCGGAGAGTACTCGATCGTCTCGCTCTCGCCGGAGCTGTTCTTCCGCAAAACGGGGGGCGACGTCGAGCTGAAGCCGATGAAGGGCACCGCGGAGCCGGGGCGCGACGCCGCCGAAGACGCGCGCATCGCAGAGGGGATGCGTCGGGACCCGAAGACGCGCGCCGAGAATGTGATGATTGTGGATTTGCTGCGCAACGACATCGGGCGGCTCGCGAAGCCGGGCACCGTGCGCGTGCCAGAGCTGTTCGCGGTCGAGCGCTTCGCGTCCGTGTTGCAAATGACCTCGACCATCACCGCCGAGGTCGAGCCCTCGCTCGGCATCGGCACGTTGATGCAGGCTTTGTTCCCGAGCGGCTCCGTCACGGGCGCGCCCAAGCTCCGCACGATGCAAATCATCCGTGAGCTGGAGCCGAGCCCGCGCGGCATCTTCTGCGGCAGCATTGGCTACGTCACGCCGCAGAACGACGCGTGCTTCAACGTGGCGATCCGTAGCTTGTGCGTGGACCGCGACGGGCAGGGCGTGCTCGGCGTCGGTAGCGGCGTGGTCGTGGATTCGGAAGCGGCCGCGGAGCACGCGGAGTGTTTGCTCAAAGCGCGGTTCTTGACCGACGCCGCCGAGTAAGAGCGGCGAGACCGAGCAGCGCTGGATCAGCGACGTGGCCTCTCAGCGCTTGGGCGGGGAGGGGAGCTCGAGGTAGTCGGGCGCTTGCTTCGGAGCCGAGTACTCCTTTTGCTTGGTCACCCCGAGCCTCGACTCGAGGTATTGCCACAGCCAGCCGAGCTCGTCCTCCACCCACATCTCCGGAGGCCGTGCATCGCTCGGCACACCGGCGGTCGGTTCGAAGCGGCCGTCGCTGCGCCCCGAGTCCAAACGGAGGTTGGAACGGCCCACCAACGTGGCCGCGTACGAGCCATGGCTCCGGGTGTGAAACACGAAGGCGGCCGGCCACGGTGGGTGTGCCACCGTACTCTCCTCGATCAAGCGGCTTCGCTGCAGGAGCTTCAGGAGCTGCGCGCGATCCGAAGCCGAGAGTGGATCGGGCGGCGCCGGCGGATTCCAACGCCGTAGCTCGATCGTCTCCACGTCGTTCAACGCTGCGAGCAGCCCTCGCAGACCGCCGCGATTGGCCACCGCCGTTGGCAGCGTGGCGTCTGGCGGGGCCGCGGCCGACGTCGACCCAAGCCCAGCAGGCGTACTCGGCGAAGACGTGCTTGGGGGAAGGCCGGGAGTCGGAGGCGAGGTGGCGGATGGCTCGACGCGCGTGCAGCCCACGAGCGCCGCGAGCAATGCCAGCACCAGTGCGCGCTTCATGGCTGGTACTGCAGATAGCCATCTGCGCTGAAAACGACGCCCACGTCCTTCTCTAGGAACTCCATCTGGCGCTTGAAGCCATTGATGATGACGGTGGCGCCCGACTTGTCTTTGCTCCTTACCGAGTCGCGCGCCACGAACATTTGGAAGCCCATGGCGTTCAGGGGCGTGAAAAGAGCGCCCATGCCGGGGGCGCCTCCGCCTACGGGATGTCCCGTCACCGTAGCGAGGAATGCCATGTAGTTCGACTTCAAGAGCGAGCGCTTGATGAACTGGATGATCCCAGGTCGGTTGTCGTCGAACACGGTCGTGCCGTCGAACCAGAGTGTGCGGTTCTCGGGCGGGATGCCTAGCTTTTGCGTGTCGCTCTTGGCCCGCGCCGCGCGCGTGATGACATCCAACGAAACGCTCGTCGCCAAACAGCCCCAAATCCGAATGAACGGAGCGGCGGAGAACGCGGCGACGAAGCTGGAGGACTTGGGCATGTTCACGGAGGAAAAGTCTTTCCAAAAACGGGCGTCGCGATCGTTCGGGTCCCGCTCCGCGCGGCGCGCCCCCTGCGCGAACTCGATCCGTTCGGCCGTATCGAAGAGGATCGGGCCGCCAAACCAAGAGTGGCTCATGATGCTGAGCTCTTCGAGCGAGCCCGGACGCTCGTCGCCGATGGTGATGACGTGTTGGTAGATCTCCGGCATGCCGTTGACCCCTACGCCCGGGTAGTCAGCGTCGCTCGGCCTCAAGGTCGAGGGCGGAGTCCCATCGCTGCTCAATCGGCTCCATCCTGAACGCCACATCTTGGGAGGCCCGGTGGTCGCCTCGGTGGCGCGGCCCGTAACCCAACGCGTGCGGAGCCCGCTCTTGGCGTCGAACCACGTCACGACGGTGGAGTCGTCGAGCTTCTTGGCCTTGCGAAGCTCGTGCATGCGCTTCGTCGCGAGGAGGTGAAACTGCATTCCCCCGGCGCCGTGATCCGAGGGATAATCGAACCCAGTTACCAGCAAGACTTCGCGCGGCTCACCCACGACGATGGTCGCTTGGTTGCGGCCGGGCCCCGGCCCTTTGCCGACCGCACCGAGCTTGAGCAGGGTGACCATTCGCGGCGCATCGAGCATCCGCTTCTTGTCGATGCTGACCGTGAAGTCGTTACCGCTGTCCGTTACTTGAAGCTCGAATCGGAAGGTGTGATGGCCTTTCTTCTCGACAACGAGCGACGCGCTACCGGCCGCGCTGAGCTCGAAAACGAAGGGCGCCGCCGTCAGCGCGACGACTCCGGCGCCCGTCTCCAACGACACCTTATCCGGCGCGAACGTGCCCCCACTCGGATCGGTGAGATCAACTTGCAGGGCTGTTTTTTGTGCCATATTTCAGACCAGCACCGCGGTTCCGGCTTGAGCGTCCAAGGCGGCCAACTGGTCAGCCGTGGTCTCCTCCGGTCCGCCTTGAACCGCTTCTCCGGCGGGCGGATCCTCCGCTACCGAGTCGAAGGCGATGCCGTCCGAGCCAAAGCTAGAGAGCGGCGCGGGGGAGGCTCCTTCGCTCTCGAGCACGAGCTGGTGCAGCTCGAGATCTTTGAAAAGTAGCGTTCCCGGCCCCGACGTCTGCATGCGGATTTCGCCCTTGTATCTCACGCCTGGCTGCGGATCGGGGACCGTAAAGGACAGCAGCCCGTCACCGTGATCGCGCCCGCTCTCGAGGTCGAAGCTGATGGGCTTGCCGGCGGAGGGGGTGATCAATAGCTGCGCATGCGGTGGGATGGAATCGAAGAGAGGCGGGTGAATGCCGACCGTCACGCCCTCGACGACCGGAGGCGGATTAGCGGGCGTGATGGCTATGTCCAAGACGTCGTTGATATCGAAATCCGCCTCGATGCTGCCGTCGATCTCGAGCTTGGCTCGAACCTCCAAGTAGCGGAACCGCACGGGATCCAGCTTCACCTCTAGCGCTCGAGGGGGGTGGGGAACGCGCTCGAAGTCAGCCTTGCCGAACGCGAAGCGTAACGTGCGTCGGCTCGTGGCACCCTCGGGCGCCTGCGACCCCGCCGTGGGATCGACGACAAAGCCCTGGGGAGGCTCGTCGCCCGTGCCAGTAAACACGGCCGCCCCAGTGCGGCTGAGTGTGACCTGGCCTACGAGGGTCGCAAGGGTCCTTGCTTCGGTGTCGACCGGACTTCGCGCCTCGTCCAAGAACGTCATCTCGAGGGTTATCCGGGCGTCCGCGGGGCTGTCCACTCGCGCCTTCGAGACACCTTTGCCCTGCTGGCCGAATTGGAGCAGAGCTCCATCGAAGAGCATGCGTGTATCCGTTGCCGCTTCGGAGCGAAGGGGGCTGAGCAGGATGCGCAACGCGCGCGGCATTCGCCCATTGTACGCACCGAACCGCCAATTCTTCCAGAGCGCCTCGGCGAATCAGCGCGGATCGTTGCCGGCCTCTGCAGGTTGACCTTCAACTGACGGCGCCGTCGTTGTACGGTCCTGCCGTGACTCTGGCGGTGGACGAGGTGGTCGTGAGGACGCCGTTCGAGCAATTCGTCGTGCGGGTGCGCCGCGACGGTTCCCCAATCGGACGCGCGCAGCTCGAGCTGGCTCGCTGGGCCGTGACCCAACTCCGCCTCGGCGCGGATATGGGCGACCCAGCCGCTGGTGCAGCTGCTCGCAAGCTCTTGCGGCTCTTGGACGGCGACGAGCGCGCGTTCTCCGCAAGCGGGAATGTAGATGAGGCGCCCGGGGCGGCCTTCCACCGTATCTCGTGGCGGCTCGAGCAGGAGCTACTTGGGGGGCGCCTCGTCGTCGAGAGTTTGCGCTTCGACTCGCTCACAGAGCGCCGTGGCCTCACCGTTCCCGAGCTCCCGCCGTTGCCGCCGGCTCCGCGCGACTCCAAGACCCACGCCTTCGAAGTTCGCATCGTGGACGAGATCGGCAAGGCAATTTCGGGCATCGAAGCGGAATTCACGGCCGACGGCGCGCAGACGCGGCCGACGAATGCAGCCGGTGTTGCCTTGCTCGACGGCGTGCTGGCGACGAGCGCCCGCGTGAGGATTGCGGATGTGGACGGCCTGTCCAAGGTGCTCGACCCGCGCTGGGAAGCGCTTCGTCCCGGCGCGCCGCCGAAAGAGTCCAACATCCAGACCGTCGTTTTTCGCGGCGGTGAGCTCGGCCCGTTTCCGCTCAAGGCCGAGTTGCCCAATACGATCGTCATCAAGCCGCCCCTCGGCAGGCTCTTCCTGGAGCTGTGGGACAAGAGCGGGCGCGTGCGGCACGCAAAAAGAACCTACCAAATTACGGGCGCCCAAACCTTCGAGGGCGAAACGGACGAGGACGGGCGCCTGCTGCACAGCGACGTCTTCCCCGGGGATTACTCGCTGTCCCTCGCCCTGGAGCACTTTGCTGAAGACGACCCCGACCGCCAGATAGACCTCGTGGATGCGCCGCTCGTGGTGCTGGACTCGGATGCGGGCACGCCGCAAGTAAGACAAATCGGAGCGGTGCCTCGTTCGGTTTTGGCGCGGCTGCACGCCTCCTTCAATACGAACAAGACGTTCCTCTTGCCCACGGCGCTGCCGAGCCTGCGCACCCTACGCCGCCTTTACCTCGAAAACGCGCCTTGTAAGCTGCTGGTCGTCGGGCACGCCGACACCAAGGCGGGGGCGACTTACAACGATCGGCTCTCGCTCGAGCGCGCGAAGTCAGTCGTTGCGTACCTCAAGGACGACGTCGACGCCTGGTTCAAGTGCTACAGCGACCAGGACGCGAAAAAGTGCTGGGGCAAGGTCGAAGATCATTTGATGCTCATCGCCCTGCCCGACTTCCGCACGAAGCCGCCGGGCGAAGACGAGGTCGAGTTTTTCCAACGAACTCGTGGCTTGGTGGTGGATGGCGACGCCGGCAAACAGACGCGCCAGGCCCTCATCGAAGAGTACATGTCGCTCGACGGCACGTCGCTGAAGGACTTCGTGGGCGAGATTGAAGCCGTCGCTCACGGGTGCGGTGAGCACTTCCCGCTGGACGACCGCGGCGAGGAGCTCGACGCAAAACCCGCCGATGAAAAGCGGGACCGTGTCGACCGGCGCGCTGAGTTCTTCTTCTTCGACGCCGACTTCGGCATCACGCCCAAACCGCCTGGCGAAAACTCGAAGCCGGGCAGCGTGGAATACCTCAAGTGGCGCGAGCGCGTGGTGGAGACGCGGGACTTGACGGTGGAGGCCGCAACCGCGAAGTTGCAGCTGGTCGAGCTCGAGGACGTCCTCTTCGACACCAACAGCGCGGTGCCTTTGCCCGCACCCTGCACGCCCAGCGGCAACGGCGCCAAGGCGGACGGACCGTCTGCCCTGCACGACGTCGCGGCCGCCCTACGCTTTGCTTTTTGCTACCCGGGCAAGCGGCTGCTCGTCGCCGGCCACGCGGATACGACCGCTGATGCAGCCATCAACGATCCTTTGAGCGAGAAACGCGCGCTCACGGTGTTGGCGCTGCTCATGGGCGAGCGGGACCTGTTTCGTGTCACCTGTGACGCGCAGAACGTCAGGGGTGATCGGATCAGGATTTTGGAGTGGGCCGATAGCTGCCTCGACTTTCCATGCGCCCCCAAGCGGTTCGGTGGCGACATGGACCAAGCGATTAGGGCCTTCCAAACGGCCTATAACGCCAGTGATCGGGGCGAGAATACCGACGCCCCAACGTTGAACGTCGACGGCGACTTCGGTCCTCTGACGTGGGGCGCCGTCTTCGATCTTTACGAGGCCCGCATCGCGGAAATCTTGCAAGGCGACCGGGAGCTCCTCGCTGAGTACCGAGCAGGGCTCCAGTTCGTCGACGACGACAAGCGCTCCATGGGCTTCGGCGAGCGCTTCCCGGTGGACGAGCTCGGCCGCGACGGCATCCGCAGCGCTGCCAATCGGCGCGTCGAGATCTTGTTCTTCGATCCCAAAGACACGCCCGACCTGAACGCAGGAGTGGACGTGAGCGACATCTACCTGCCGGGCAGCTTCGTGCACGAGCCGCAGCCGGTGGACCCGGACAAGATCGAGATCTTGCCGATCAAGGCCGTGCGCCTGGCCACCCGCTTCTCGAACGGGCGCACTTTCCCCAAGCCGACTGCGCTACCAGCGCTCGCGCAGATGGCCAAGCTCGCAAGCCTCGGCCACGCGCGCCTGGTGATCGTCGGCCACACCGACCACAGCCAGAAGGACGCCGAAGATGAAGCGCTCGCGCTAGGCCGCGCCGAAGCGGTATCGGCGCTGCTACGCCACGACCGCGACTTCTTCTTGGAACGCTTCGAAGCGGCGGACCCGATGACCACGTGGCGCTGGGAAGAAGTACAGTGGATGTTGAGCGCGCTGCGGGCGGGCGGTGAGCGCTGCTACGTCGGCGTCGTCGACGACTTTCCCGGCGACTTGACCCGACGAGCTCTGGGCCGGTTTCAGCTGTTCAGCGAGACGCTGGAGGTCGACTACGACTGCAACGCGGAGACGCTTTCGCAGATGATCGACGCTTACTTCGGCTTGCTCGGTGCGCCGCCCGTGCCCGCCGAGCGGATCGACGTCGTAGCCGGTGGCTCGTGGAACCCGCGTCGGCGGTTTCAGCCCGACGCCGCGCTCGAAGACGACGCCGACGCGATCTCCAACGAGAACCGCCGCGTCGACGTGTTCGCGTTCGATCAGCCCGTCTTCCCCACTCCGGACACCATCGTGCCGGCGACGCGGAAAGAAAGTCCTACCTACGTGCGGTGGTGCCGGTCCGTGCGGACGGAGCTTTCGAACGAGCCGGTCTCGTTCCCGATCCGCCTGTTCGATGCGGGGCTGATTCCGATCGGCCCGACCAGCATCCGCCTTGCGAGGCTCAACGAGGATGGCACTTTCGGCGCCGCGGTCACGGTCGCTGTAAACGAGCTGGGCTCCGCCGAGTTCACCGGACCGACCGGCTCGTACAGCCTGAGCTTCAGCGCCGAGGGGCGGTCCTACGAGTTCAGCGTCTCCGTGCAACCCGACGATATCGGCGGCTTTGCCGCGATCGTCACCCATGACTTCGCGTAGGAGAGATCCAGGTTGTTCATCTTCAAGCCGATCAAGATGACGCTCGGCAGTCGCGAGTCGGCCGTGCTCAACGTGATGCTGGACGTGGGTCCCGACGGGCTGATGGCGCCCGAAACACGCGCCCAGCTGATTATCTATGACTACCTGCAGTACCATGACTTCAACGTCGAGCAGCTCGACGCCGCCAGCGACCCGCAGGAGGCGGCGAAGACCCTGGAGACGACGGTACAGTTCTTCACGGGGCGCGAAGGGCAGGGCCCCGGTACACCGACGCGCCTGCTCCAGCTGCCACCGGAGCTGCGGAACCCCAAGCCTGCGCCCGGCAACGGGATCCTGGCCGTGGCCGACCTGGCGCTTCGGCGCGTGACGACGCCTGCAGAAATCAACTCCGCTCGGCGCGTCGCCGGTCCCGGCGAGCTTTGGTACGTGAACCAGATCATCGGGAACACGGTGCAGACGCCGAACGACATCGTGTTTCCGATCGGCATTCGTATGCTGACGAAGCTCGACGAGAAGAAGGTGTTCGGTCAAGGCGCGGTCAAGAAAGACATCATCGGCGTTTTCGGGTTCGCCAAAGCCGACCTGCCGAACCTCGAGCCCAAGCGCTTGCTGGCCGTGCGCCTCGTTAGCACCCGCCCCCAGGGGCAGTTTCAAGACGGCACGATCATCCACTCCTCGTTCAATCGGCTCGAGCACGTGCCCCAGCGGCCGGCATCCAGCTTCCGTGATCGCGCGATTTGGGTCGACATCGCCGCGGCGCAAGCGACGTTGAAGAAGCCAGGCCGGCCCAGCGAGGGGGCGGTGCCAGTCTCCCCCAGCAGTCGCCGCGCCGACCGGGACTTGACCGGCATGTACGAGCTCAGCGTTCAGTCAGCTAACGTCGATCCTGACGCCGACGAGTACGTCGCTCCCGCCGCGCTGTTCTTGTCTCAATCTGGGCAATCGCTGGTGGGATGGTACCTGCCCTACGACACTATCGGCCTGGGCCAGCGCTTCACGGGCGCGGCCGCCCCCCTCGTCCCGCTCACGACGCGCGCCTGCTTGCTCACCCTCAAGAGCGACAAATTCCCGCTCCGGGCGCCAATGTACTGGTGCGCCGACACCGCCGCCGACAACGCCGTTCGCATTGATCCGGATCGCTTGCTCGCAACCAAGGAGTTTAGTGACGCGCGAGCGGACGTCATGCTCATGAATGGCAAGCTCGAGGTCGCGAACATCAGCCCCGCGAGCTTCAGCGTGAAGCTGACGTTTCGCGAGAAGCTGCCCACCAGCGACGTGCCGGGCGAAGGTGAGGTAAAGACTGGAGACGCGCCCCGTGTGGCCGTCTTCAAACGGGTTCGCACCGGCGCCAAAATGCCGTGGACGATACTCAACGACGTCCGGGGCGACGCCTTCGTCAGCCAAGAAAAGCTCGACGCGCTGGTTCGCGTCAGCGTGGAGCCGTTGCCTACCGGCTTCCGCCGCGCAGTGGGGCGCTTGCTCGCCGGGCAGCCGATGCGCGCCCAGATAACTCTCTTTGCAGCCAACCGAGGTAACCCGACCATCGTTGGCGGCATCTTTCGCAGCGTGAACGACCAAATTGCGGCCGTTACCAACTTCTTTCCCAACCCGGCTTACCGCGACGAAGCGCGCAACTGCGTTCAGACTCAGATCAAGCTCGTGGAGGTCACCGACGACGCGGGCACGAAGCGCACGCTGGAAGAGTGGCTGGCCGACATTGCTTCTACGCACCTAGCCTTGCAGAAGGACATCGAAGACCGACGCCGCGAACAGAACAAGCTGCCGCCGATGACAGGCGAAGAGCTCACGGACTTCAAAGAGAGCGTCGGCAGGAATGCGCCCGAGCTCCGGGACCTCGGGCTGCTCGGCGGCGAAGAGTTCGAGTACGACTTCGACTTCACGTCTCAATCGGTGGGGGGCAGACTGTTCTTAGGCCTGCAGGTCGGGGGCTTTCAGTGCCGGATTACCCGGCGGTCGGCGAGCGGAAGGGGAGACTATTCGCTGAGCTTCGTCGGGGTGTTCGGCGCGCTGTCGCACGGGTTGGGAGCGAGCCTCCAGGTGGGCAAGGGCGACGGGTCACCCGTGAGCTGCACGATCAAGAGCTTCCAGCGAATCGATGCCGGAGATTGGAGCTCCCTGCCGTTCGCAGATTTCACGGTCGGAGCCGTTGGAGGGCCGAAAGGGGGACTCGAAAATCCCTTTTTTGATGCCACGGGCGTGGTCTTCAGCTCCACCCTGTTCACGATCACGGTCAAAGGCGCCGCCAACAATCGTCCCATCAAGCTATCGACCGTGGTGGAAGATTTTTTCGAATACCGTATCGATCCGGCGCAGGCGGCCGACTTCAGGGAGCGGCTCAAAAAGGGCAAGGTCCTGGACGTTGCCGCCGAGCTCTATTCGCTCACCGAGGGGATTGGGTGGTTCATCCTCTCCAATCAGATTCCGTCGGCGCCGCCGCCTACGCCCGACATTCCGGTGATCCCCGAGCAGGAGAACCCGTTCAGCCAGACCGTGAACGCCAAGCTGATGGGGTTTGCCCAGGGCAGCTCCGTCGTCGGAGAGCGAGAGACCCTCGCGCTCGAGCGACGGCTGGCGGTGTACCGGTACCTGCTGGAGCGGCCCTGCAGTTACCGCTGCGTTGGCTTTGCCTCCCCCGAGTTCAGGGAGCCGCGCGGCCAGGGCGGCGCGTCCCAAGCCAACCAAAGCTTGTCCGAAGACCGCGCCAACGCTATCGACACGCTCTTGGAGGCTTGCCTCGGAGAACCTGGCGGAGGAGTCATCCCACAAGGCGCCGAGCGCCTGTTGCCCTTCGGGGACGGCAAGTCGTCCTCACTGCGGCCGCTCGAAGCCAACGGCGGGGGCTTGTTGGACCCCTCGGCGCCCGGGGTCGACAAAGAGCGCGTCGCGCGCGAGGCGGACCGTGAGTACCCGAAATGGCGCCGCGTCGACGTGGTCGTCAATGCGACGCTCGTGGCGCGAGTCTTCGGCAAGTAGTCAGTCGCAGCCGAGCGAGATCGTGCGCGCTCGGCTCCAGTCGGACAACGGTTGCTCGGCCTGGCACCGGACTTGGCCATCGCGCAGCAGCGCACAAAAATTTTCTCCGACGGTCACGCTCTCCACCGGAGCTCCCACGTTGAGCTTGATGGGCTTGGGGGTCGGCGCGTCGACGAAGCCCCAACACCACGCGCCGCCTCGCGCGTCGATCGCACAACTCGTATTTTGTCCGAGCGAAAGCTTGCTGATGTCCGAAGGCAGACCCTCTACTCGGCTCGGCTCGAGGCCTTCCTCGGGCGTGCAGTTCGACAGCAAGAAGTGCTTTCTTCCCTCATCGATGCACTTCGAGACGTCTCCTTTTCCAACTTGCCCGCGGTCGTTCTGTCCCCAGCACCAAACACTGCCGTCGCGCTTGAGCGCGCAGCTGTGTCCGCTATTGGAGGCGATGAGTCGCGTGTCGTCGCCAAGGCCACTCACACGCGTGAATTGCACGTACTTGTAGATGCGGCTGTTGATGCGCTCCTCTTCGGTTGCTCCTCGGAGAATGCCCAACTCCCCGCGGAGGTTCGCGCCGCGGCAGAATACCTGACCGTTCTCCAGCAGCACGCAGGCATACTCATGATCGCCCACGAGCTGGATTGGTTTTGCCGGCAGCCCGGTGACGGGACGGGGCTCCTGGCGGTGCTCCCAGCAACGCAGCTCGGTCTGGGTCAGCAAACACCGTCCAGCTTGAGTCATGTAGAGGACATCGCGAAAGGGTTGCAGCTGTGGCTGCTTGGTCGGCGCGTCCGTGCGCAAATGGGTGAGCTGCCCTTGCGAGCTGCCCCCACCGCACCAGAGCGAACCGTCCGCCGCGGTCGCACACAACGTATAGAAATTGGCGAATAGCCGAGAAAGTTTCTGGGGATAGCCTTGAAGGGTGAGCGGCTCGACATTCAAGTACTTATCGCTGACGGGAACGCGAAGCCCCCAACAGCGCGCTTGGCCCGAAGCGAGCAGCGCGCACGTGTACGTCCCCAGGCCGGTCAGCTGCGCCACGCAGGAGCGCGAGCCCGCGGCTGATGCGGATGACGAGCTCGCGACCGCGCTCGCCGACTTGGAGCGTTCGCAGGCGACCAAAGACAAACCGAGCACCGCGACCGCGCAGAACAGTCCGGCCGCGGCTCCGCGGGGCAGCCTTGGACTATCGAGACCGACATGTTTCATGAGCAAGCCATTTCGTGTAGCAAGCGTGCTGGCGGAATCCTAGCGCGGGGTCTTCGGCAAAGCAGTCAGTCGCAGCCGAGCGCGATCGTGCGCGCTTGGCTCCAGTCGGTGAACGGTTGCTCGTTGCGGCAGCGGACTTGGCCGTTCCGCAACAACGCACAGAAACCTTCCGCGATGACTAAGTCCGCTGCTGATCCAGCTTTGCAAGTTGACGAGGTGCGCGCCTGGGCAGGAATCAGGCGCCTCGCTCGTCCAATCCTGAGGAGAGTCGTCCGTCAGTCGCACCACGCCGCGGTAGCCCGGAAAGCCGCGCATCGCCCGGGGGAGCCGAATCCGCGCCTTGGTGACGGCGCGCGTGCCGACCTCCTTGCAGTCCGTACCGCAGTTGTTGCCGCATTCCGTGATGGGATCCCTGCCGGCTTCGAACGTGACGCCAAGCTCTCCGTCGAGCGCAACTGGCGGCGCTAGCTCGTCTCGGTCGTAAACTCCCAGATGCTGTCCGGCCTACCTTCGTAGCCTGTGTTGAAGTGTGCTTCGTAGCTCGTGCCGGGTTCGAGTGGCTCCTCGGGCACCCAGACGAGGTGCGGCGCGATTCCGATGGCTCGCACCGCGATCGCCTCGGCGGTGCCGCGGACGAGCAGAGTGAGCAAAGGATTGAGGTGGGACCTCGGCGGGGCCGTCCGCGCTCTCCGACAGCTCGACGACGAGCGGCGCGTTGAGGGGCACGCTGCTGCCGTTGGGCCACTGATTACTAGGGACGTAGTGTGGCTCGTCTTGCGCGCCGCACGCGGTGGCGGGAGCGGCGCGCGTGAGCAAAGCGGCACCGCACAGCAGGACAGGAGTCAGCTTCATGCCCGAGAGCCAGCAGGTTCCGTGCCGAGCCGACTTTCGCTCAAATCCAGGAGTTATGGGCGCCGTTGGCACATTGGCACACGGCTCGAGCCGTCGAACAGCGACACCTTCGGCCGAGCGGAGCTTCTGCGGTGGGCTGCGCCGTGGCAGCCCCCACCCCTCGATCAGGTTCCGACGGAGCGACGCACGCGATCCGTGTGCCCGCTGATTTCGCGCAGGGCGCCGTCTTGCTTGCGGGCGGCTTCTTCGATCTGCATGGCGGCGCTGAGCGCGCGCTCCGACCCTCGGGTTTGAGTGCGCTGGGCGGAGTTGAGCTGACCGGCGAGGCTGTTGATGCTCTCCATGGCCTGCGTGATCTGCCGGCTGCCGCGTGATTGCTCTTGGCTGGAGCGCTCTACCTGTTGGGAGATGGTGCGCATCTTCTCGCCGCTCTTCATGATGAGCTCGGAGCCGCGCGCCTGCTGGGCGGTCGCGGCGGCGATTTGCTGCACGGTAGCGGCGATGCGACCGATGGCGTCCGTCACCTGCTTGCTCCCCTTCGCCTGCTCCACGGTGGCGCGGGCGATGGCGCGCACCATGTTCGTGCTCTTCTGCGAAGATTCCAGGATCTTCTTGAGCGCGCGCTCGGCTTCGTTCGAGACCTCCACGCCGCGATCGACGTTTTGAGCGCCGCGCTCCACCGCGAGGATGGCGTTCTTGGATTCGCTCTGAATGGTCTTGATGAGGTCGGCGATTTCCTTGGTGCTCGCGCCCGCGCGCTCCGCAAGGTCTTTGATCTCGTCGGCGACGACCGCGAAGCCTTTGCCATGCTCGCCCGCTTGCGCGGCGATGATGGCGGCGTTGAGCGCGAGCAAGTTCGTCTGCTCGGCGACGTCGTCGATAACGTTGAGAATTTGGCCGATCGCGTCGATGCGTGAGCCCAGGTTGCTGATCACGGCGACCGCTTCCTGGCTGCTCTCTTTGATGCGGTAAATTTCGCCGATGGTCTTGAGGATGGCTTCTGCGCCGCGCTCGGCGTCTTGCGCGACTTCCTCTGAAAGGCGCGCGGTTTCGTTGGCGTTCGATTGAACCTGGTCAATCGAGACGTCCATCTCGTTCATGCTGGAGCTGGTTTCTTCAGCCGTGAGCGAGAGCGCATCGACGTTCTTGGCGACTTCCTTGATGGAGTAGGCCATCTCCTCGATAGAGGCGACGGTCTCGCGGACGCTGGTCGCCAGGTCCGCAATGTTGCCGGCCACCTGCTCGTTGGTCGCCGTCATCTGGATGACGCTGGAGCTGGACTCCTCCGCGGAGGTGGCGAGCACCTCGACGTGCTCGGCGATCTCGCGCTGCGAGCTGGTCATCTCTTTGATGTAGCGGGCGGTTTCGTCGCTGGCGTTGAGCTGCTGGGCCACGCCGTCCGTCAAGGAGCGGAGCGCCGCGCTCAGGTTGCCGGCCGCTTCCGACAGCTCGTGCTTGTCCACGCCGCCCTCGCGCGCATCCTTGAGCGCATCGTGAGCGTCCGCGAGCTCCTCGTAGAGCCGGACGACGGCGGGGGGGGCGTCTCGAGGGGGTTCGGGCCGGCGCCCGTCCATCATTCGACGGACGGAGCTGGCGACGCCTTCCACGACCTCGGTCGCATTGCCGTCCCCGCCCGCGGTGAGGACCAGGTAACTGGCGATGAGGCAGTAGAGGAGTGCGGCGACGACGGTCTTCTGCTCGACGCCTATGATGAGCACGACCACCAGCGCCACCAGAGCGAGGACGCCGACTGCCAAAAGATGACGTTGAGACACGCGGTTCATACGGCTCGACCCTGAGCGTGGAAAGGCTGAGCCCATGACGAAAGCACAGATTTTTTCCCGTGTCTTGACCACCTTTTGGCGCCGCTAAAGGCCGCGGTTCAATAAGGCCGGCCGGGGGCGCTTTAGGGCTCGAACGTGCTGTCGCGCGGGGGCTCGGGCAGCAAGGTGGGGCCGGCGAGCGGCAGCTTGACCACGAAGCTTGCGCCGCCGCCGGGCGCGTCGCCGGCGGTTATTTCTCCACCGTGCTCGACGACGATGCGCTCGACGATCGCGAGCCCGAGGCCCGTCCCTTCCGCCTTGGTCGTCGCGTACGGCTCGAACAGCCGGCCGCGCATCTCGGGTGCGATACCGGGGCCGTTGTCGGTCACGCTCAGCACGAGCTTGTCTTGCTCCCGCGCGAGCCGCACCTCGACGCGACCACCGGCGCGCTCGCCCA
>JAQSWN010000251.1 GCA_029266615.1 Polyangiaceae bacterium | reverse complement strand
CCTGGAGCACTTTGCTTACGCGGTAAAGAAGCAGATCGGCGCGTACTTCGCGGCGCTAGGGGGACTCGACTGCCTCGTATTTGCGGGCGGCATAGGCGAGCACATCGCCATCGTCCGGGAGCTCTGCTGCAGTGGCCTAAAGGGTCTTGGGATAGAGCTCGACGTGGCCTCGAACGCCGCTCATTCACCCGTAATTAGCGCAAGCGGCGCGCCGTGCGAGGTTCGCGTGATGGTCACCAACGAAGACTTGGTCATTGCCCGCGCGGCGTGGGCCATTTCCAGGGATAGCTGAGCGGCATCGGTCAGCGCACGCCCCGGGAGGAGGGCGGCCCCTTTGCGGGCGCGGCGTCGTGACATGCCGTTGCGCTGCTGGATTCGACTGAGCTCGAAGTAGTGCCGCCGCTAACCTTTGGCGACGAGCAGCTCCTCGAGGGTTGTCAGCAGCTCATCCACCTTCACCGGCTTGGTCAGATAGCGGTGGAATCCGGCTTCATTCATACGCCTGCGGTCGCCTAGCATCGCGGCAGCCGTGAGCGCGATGACCGGTATGTGCTGCGTCTCGGGCCAGTCCTTGAGACACCGTGTTGCGTCGTAGCCGCTCATGCCGGGTAGGTTGATGTCCATCAGCACGACGTTGGGCAACACGTCACGCACCACCTCGATTCCGACCTCTGCGCTGGGCACCGAGATGAGCCTGACGCGCGGTAGCTCGTCGATCACTCCCTGCATGAACGCGATGTTGGAAGGGTTGTCTTCTATGTAAACGACGAGGAACTCGTCGGCGCCCTCTGCGGCGAGATTCGAGCTGCTCGCGTTCGGAGGAATGGAGGCGGTCTTCGGCGCTTCACGTCGGTGAACTGGAAGCTCGACCCAGAATTCGGAGCCCTGCCCCGGAGCGCTGCGGAAGCCCACGCTCCCGCCCATCAATTCGGCCAAGCGCTTGGTGATCGAAAGTCCGATACCAGTGCCTTCGATCGGGCCCGCCTCCTGCCCGGCGCGTTGGAAGGGCTGGAACAACTTCTCCTGCTTGTCCAGGGGAATACCGATGCCGTCGTCAATCACCACGACGCGCATCCGGGTCGTGTCGGTCACCTCGGCTCGGACGCGGGCCGTTCCGTTCGGCTTTCCGTACTTGATCGCGTTCGAGCCAAAGTTGATCAAGATCTGCGCAAAGCGAGTGCGATCCGCGAGCACCTCACTCACGTCCATCGGCGCCGTTTCCACCAGCAGCTCGATGCCGGCCCGCGCCGCCATGGGCTCCAAGGTTTGCCGTAGCTCGCTCAGCACGTCGGCCACGCTTACGGGTTCCGGCGACAGCATGATCCTTCCCGCTTCGATTCTTGACAGGTCCAGGATGTCGTCGATCAAGCGCAGCAAGTGCTCGCCGCCTTGCAGCACGTATCCTAGCTTTTCCAGCTGCGCCGCCGAAAGCGGCGCGCGCTTGTCCCGCTGCAAGAGCTGCGCAAACCCCAAAATGGCATTCATGGGGGTTCGAAGCTCGTGACTCATCGAGGACAAGAACTCGCTCTTGGCGGTGCTAGCGGCCTCGGCCTCGGCCCGAGCCTGTCGAAGCTCGGCTTCGTGCTCGACGTCTTCGCTGATGTCGATGGCCGTCGAGACTACGCCTCCTTCGAGTGTTTTGCTGGTCGTGACACGGAGGGTGCGACCGTTGGCGAGACGCACGTCCAACGTGCCCTGAGCTTCCTGGTGATGCGCCAGCAACCGCGCCCGGAGCGCGGCAGGCTCGTCGATCGGCGCGAACAAGCCATGCGCTATGCAGGCGTCGACCAGATCGACGAAGCGAATACCCACGATGGGGCCCTCGACGAATTGGGCGTACAGGTCGCGGGAAGCGCTGTTGCACATGACCAACCGGTCGTCCGCGCCGTACAGGGTCAGCGCCCCGTGAAAGCTCTCCACCGCGCTGAAAAGGCGCTGGCTTGCGAGCTTCGCCGATGCCTCCGCCGCGCGTCGTTCACTGACGTCGCGAATCGCGCTCGAGATGAGGGTTCCGTCTTCCGTCTCGATCGGGCTGAGGCTGATCTCGACGGGAAACTCGCTGCCATCCTTCCGTACTCCGAACAGCTCTTGGCTCGAGCCCATCGCTCGCGCCTTCGGCAGCTGTGCGTAACTGGTGCGATGTCGTAAATGCCGGGCCTGCAGGCGAGCGGGGACCAGACGTTCAACGGGCTGACCGAACAGCTCGTCGCGACCGTATCCGAATAGTCTCTCCGCCTGCGCATTCACCAGCACGATGCGTCCGTCTGGGCCGGCGATGATCATGGCGTCGGGAGCCGCCTCGAGCAGGGCGCGGAATTTTTGCTCCGCGCGCCGTCGTAGGCTGACGTCGCGAATCGCGCTCGACACGAGGGTCCTGCCGTTCACGTGCAGCGGGCTCAAACTAATTTCGATGGGAAA
The DNA here is from genome assembly GCA_029266615.1 of Polyangiaceae bacterium. Lineage (GTDB taxonomy): Bacteria > Myxococcota_A > Polyangia > Polyangiales > Polyangiaceae > PMG-095. The sequence continues at coordinate 7,082 of JAQSWN010000251.1, read as the reverse complement.
TTCGCTGCCGTCCTTGCGACGGCCAAACAACTCGAGGCCGGAGCCCATGGGCCTCAGCTTGGGTGAGGACGTGAAAGTAGAGCGGTGGCCGACGTGAGCGGCCCGGTACCGCTCTGGGATCAACACCTCGATCGCTTGCCCCATCAGCTCGGAGCGAGCGTAGCCGAACAGCGTCTCTGCCTGCATGTTGACGAGCGCGATGAGACCTGCTTGGCCGACGACGACCATGGCATCGGGAGCCGCGTCGATCAGTTGCCGAAACAGCTCGTCAGCGATTGGTTCATTTGGCTGAATCGGCATGGTAGCTTCGCTTGAAAAACGGACGCTACTGCGAGTCCATCGGTGCAACAACAACGAGTTTCGCTGCGAGCTTGGGCGGCCCTCGGGAGCACGTGGACGCCAGCCCCACTGTCCACCCTGTCGCGGCCACGCGATGGCCGTGCTCAGGCGTCAGGTCAAACTGCCCGAGGCATCGAGCAGGGGGGCGCGCGCGCCAGCGAGGCGGGGCTCCGCGGCAAGGGCGTCCGCGCTTTCCCGGCTTCGACGCAGGTGCTCCCGTCCGATGGCAACCACGAAAAAGAGCCAGACGATTGCGAGGCCCACATTGATGCCGGCAAAAAGGGCGTTGGACCAGCCCGCGCGCGAGCCAGCGTAAGCCGTCAAGGCCGACATGATCGCCCCCATGCGAACGGCGACCGTGTCGACCGCGGTCTTGCCCACGAACCTCTCTACTCGGGACGTCATCAAGAATAGTGCGTTTCTGGTCGTGTCCTGCAGCGAATACTGAATACTATTTTCACCGATCTTCACCCAGCGCAGCACCGCCAACGCGGGAAGGAACACAACCGTGCCGTAGGCCAGAAGCGCGAAAGTAGGCAGAGCGTAGAGAGCCTTGCGCACCCCTACGAGCTTCAGAATGCGCGAAACGCCGAACAGCTGAAGCGCTAGCCCCAACATGTTGTACGAGGCGAAGTAGTCCGCCTTGAACGTGCCCACGAAGACGAGCGGCTCGGTGCCGTGAGCGGCTCGCGCCGCCGCCAAGAGCGCGCGGTCGAGCAAGTATTCCCCCGAGCTATTGACCCAATTCAAGACAATCACCATCGCTGCGATGAGCAGGAGGTACTTGTCCCGAAACAGCAGGTGGAATGCCTCTTCTTGAGCCAGCGGGGCGGCTCCGTCCGTGAGGCTCTCTCGGCTTGCCGTCGACAGCGGCCGACGACCCGCCAGCATCATCAGCAAAGCACACAGCAGCAGGATGAGGACCGCGACGCCCATCAACGTCTGCGGTCCCAGTGGTACCAGCGACTTGGCGAAGCGTGCACCCGCGACCGCGCCGAGGGAGCTGCCGGCGCCGATGATGGGGAACAGCCGCTTGCCCTGCTCCTCACTGCACAGATCAGCGGCAAGTCCCCAGAACTGAGCGACGATGGTGTAGCTGAATACGCCTACCCACAAAAAGAACGGCAGCCCGATCTGCACCTGCGAGCCTGAGAGGGCAGCGAACAGCACCAAGTTCGAAATGAAGAACGAGAACACGATACCCAGAAGCTTCGTGCGGCCGACACTCCGCGCGAGCTCCCCATAGAAGTGGACGAACACGGCCATGAGTACGGCTTGTCCGGCGCGCGCATAGAGCTTCACCTCCGCGCCCCCTTGCAGCAAGATCAGCGGTTCGCGGACCGTCTTCAATAGGTAGTAGGCGGTGAGCAGCAGGAAGGCTGCCAACGACAAAGTAACGACTCCGACGACCTCTCCCGGCTCGACCTTGCTGAAAGGGCGGAAGAGCGTGCTGAGGACGCGGTCTCGAAGACGAGTGTTACTGGTCGTCGCGGCGGGTATAAGGGTCATGGAGACGCGGCGGTCGGGCTAGGGACGAAGGACGACCTGGAGGCGCTGAACGGCATCCATGCCGAAGGCTGACGATGGCCAGAGGGCGCACGCCGTCGACCCGACATTGAGCACCAATCGTGCCAAGAGAGTCCCCTTGTCGACGAGAGCGGTCCTAGGCGCTGCGCACGCGGGCCGCCCTCTACTCGGCCGAAGAACTTGCGCGGCCGGGCGCAACCCTCGCGCCGGAGCATCTGCCTCGCGCGACGGCAAACCTGCACGCTCAAGGAGACGTTACCGGTTGCCTCATGAGCTCCAAGATTCGTTCGACGGCGAACTGGTCTTCGCCGCCCTTGGCGGAGACGTCGGGGTGCTCCGGCGGTTCGTACCGCACATCGATGCCGGGAAGGTGCCCAGGCGAGGCCACCGCCGCCGCGTACAGGCCTTTGGGGTCTCGTCGTTGGCACTCCTTCAGCGCCGTCGTCACCCAGACCTCGAGAAAGCGTGGCGCGAGCTCGCGCGCCATCGCTCGATACTCTTTCAGGTGAGCGGTCGCAGGTACGAGCACTACCAGGCCCTGACGCGCGAGCGTGGCCGCGAGCCGCGCCAGCGCCTCGTAGAACTGGGCTCGTTCCTCATCCGAGTAGCCTAGCGTTGGCGTGATGATCGCACGGAGCGTGTCGCCGTCGAGAATGCAGTGCGAGGTGCCTTGTCGCAAAAGGCGAGCTCGTACGGCGTGAGCCAATGTGGACTTACCCGACGAGGGCAGCCCCGTCATCCACACGACCATCCCCGTCACTGGAACACCGCATCTGCGAGGGTCGGCGCGAACCGCTCCGCCTCTAAAGCGAGCTCCGCGAGCTGCAGCAAGCGACCTCGCGCGCTGTCAGTGAGCTCCGGGTACCAGACCGGGCACGCCAGCACCAGCAGACGCCAGGCCAGGAACGGCGGCACGACGGTGAGCAACTCCGCGTCTCTCGATCGTTCGAGGTAGTCGTCCCAAATCTTGTGCCACAGCGTCCGGAAAGCACTTCGCCACGCCGAGGTGTCTTGCAGTGCGAAGAAGACGAAGTTCACGGCCATGCAGGAGACGTCATCCGCCGCGTCACCGAGCGACCCCCGGCTGGTGTCCAGGACGTGCAATGAAGCGTCATCGTCGAACAAGACATTGAAAGGATGAAAGTCGCCGTGGATACGCGAAGGGCGAGGAGGCCGCTGCTTGAGGCGCCAGCGCCAGCGCAAGCAGCCCTGCTCGATTCCCTCCAGTCGGACCGCAAGCGCCGCGTCCTCGCGCGGGTACCCGTCCACGAGACCGAAAATGCCCTCCCCTCCGCCGACGAGGTCTCGCAAGGAGCGTTCGTACGCGTCTTCACGCGATGGCGCGGGGGCGTGAAGCTGGACGAGATAGTCGACCATCTTGTCGACCCGCTCGACGTCGCTGGCCGCCAGGTGCCGTGTCTGCGCTATCCGTCGCAGGTCTTGCGCATAGGGCGTGCCCGAAACGTACTCCGTCAGCAGGTAGAACTCGCCGCTGTCCATGAGCGAGATACTCGTACCGTCCCGTCGGAAGGCGCCTACGTCCAGCGCTCGCGCGTGAGCTGGAATGGCGCCATAGGTGTCGGCGGCGAGCAGCAGCTCGGCCGCCCGATCGGCGCGCCGGTCATGGCCAAACCGATTGGCACCCGCGCCATGCAAGACGAAAGACCGGAGTATGCCTTGGTCATCGACGTCGATCCGAATTGGTATGCCGTAACCAACGGCTTTCGCCGTAACTTGATGGGCACCAGCGGCGTCGTCACTACCGATCGCGACGGCGCGTAGCAGCGTGGCGGAAGGCGCCGCACGGCGCACGATCCGCTCGAGCTCCGGGTCGATCGGCGCGGGGTCCAATCGAGCGACGTCTAGCTGCAGGTGGTTAGGGTCCATGGCCGAGTCGCCTGCATGGTCCGGGCCACCTTGTGGGGAGGGTACCTCGCGGCCCCCACCACTCGCGCAACAGGCCCGGCGCGGGCGCGGGCCCGCGGTCTCTGGCGCACGAGCGGGGTCACGCTCGCTACGTGCGAGCGCTACGGCCGTATCGCTACTTTCAGCACGCCGTCGCGCTGCTGGCCGAACAGCTCGTACGCTTCTTCGATTTGGTCCAGTGCGAACGAATGGGTGAGCAGCGGGCGCGTCGAGACGCGGCCGCTGGCGATGATGCTCATTAGCCGACGCATGCGCTCCTTGCCGCCAGGACACAGACCCGTGACGATGGTGTGGTCGCCGAGACCGGCGGCGAACGCGTCCAATGGCACCTGCAGATGCGAAGAGTAGACGCCCAGGCTCGACAGGGTGCCGCCGGGTCGAATGCAACGGAGCGCGCTTTCGAACGTCGCCTGTTGACCGAGCGCCTCGATTGCCACGTCGGCGCCCCCGCCGGTCAACCGCCTGACCTCGGCGACCACGTCCTGCTCGGCCGAGTTGATGACGACATCTGCGCCCATCTTCCGAGCGATCTCGAGCCGACCGGGAATGCGGTCCACTCCGATGATCAGGGAGGCGCCGGAGAGCTTGGCCCCCGCGGTGGCGCAGAGGCCGATAGGGCCCTGCGCAAACACCACGACCGCATCGCCGATCTTGACTTTACCCTGCTCGGCGCCCGCAAACCCGGTCGACATGATGTCCGGGCACATCAGAACTTCTTCGTCGCTGAGCCCGTCCGGAATTTTGGCGAGATTGGCTTGCGCGTTCGGGACGAGCACATACTCCGCCTGGCAGCCGTTGATGGTATTCCCGAAGCGCCAGCCCCCGAGTGCCTCATAGCCAGAGCCGCCGTGGTCGCATTGTGAGGGGCTCCCCGACAAGCAGGCCCGGCACTGCCCGCAAGGCGTGATGGCGCCTACGATGACGCGTTCTCCCGGCGCGTAGCCGGTGACGCCCAGGCCAAGAGCCTCGACGACCCCCACGGGCTCGTGCCCCACGACCAATCCCTGCTTCACCGGGTATTCGCCGCGCAAGATGTGCACGTCGGTGCCGCAAATAGTCGTCAACGTCACACGGATGAGAGCTTCACCGGGGCCCGGACTCGGCCGCGGGACCTCACGAATGGAGATCTTGCCCTTCTGCTCGAATACCGCTGCGCGCATGTTGATCATGACGGTCTGAGGAGCAGAACTCGTGCCAACGCTGAGGACCTACGAGCTGCCGGCTTCAGCTCTCGCGGTCCGGCGGAACCAGCAGCACGGGTATGCGAGAATGGTGAAGCAGCGCTTGCGCCTGTGAACCGAGCACCCAGTTGGCGGCGGCGTCCCTCGAGTGCGTCGCCATGCAAATGAGGTCGGCACTGGCGCGACCGGCCTGCTGCCAAATGGCAAGCCACGCCGCTCCCCCCTCCAGGACGTGAGTTTCGGTCGTGATACGACGTATCTCCGCGTCCGTCGGCACGCGGGCCGCGAGCTGAGCTTTCACGGCTGCGGCGTCGACCTTACGGAGGTTCTCCACGACGTGCACGAGGTGAATCGCGCCCCCATCCGTCAAGAGCGCGTAGGCGTAGGAAACGGCACGGTCGCCGAGCGCGGAGAAGTCGGTGGGGACGACGAGCGTGCGCGGCGCTTGCCCCGTGCGCCGCCGCAAATATCGCGCCGGCACGCACAAAACGTTGCAGCTTGCTTCGTGAATGGCGTTGCGCGAGACGGAGCCGTGCCAGAGCCGATTCGCGACACCGCGTTGGTGGGTACCGACGACTAGCAACTCAGCGCCGTGCTGCTCCGCCAATTGAGCAAGATGGCTGTCGATTCTACCCCAGCCGGGAGTGACACTCAGCTTCGGCGAGCTTCGGCACGGCGTCTCGGCGGCCCAGCGCCCGAGGTCTCCGATCAGTTGACTATGTACCTCCGGACGCAGGCCCTCGAGCGGCATCGGGCCGTCCACGCCGAGCCGGTAGTGCTCTCCGTAGGGCCAGGCGACATGCGCAACAGTGAGCGCAAGATCTTGCCAGGTGGATACGTACGCGAGCGCGCTGCGCGACGCGTCACCCAGCCCGGAGCCGAGCAGTACACGCAAAGGGAGCGCTCGCTGGCTCCAGGCCACCAACGGCTCGGCGCTGCGTGCGACCAAAACTGGCACCGCCGCCCCCTGACAAAGCTGCTCGGGGACGCTACCCAACCGCCCCGCGCGTTTGCTCGCGCCCTCCGCGCCGACGACGATGAGAGATGCCTGCCGGCTGGTCGCCAGCTCCAGCAGCCTTTGGTCGGGCGCGCCTTGGACGATGACGGTTTCCACCGCGATGTCGAAAGTATTCCGGAGGTCGTTCGCGTCACGCTCGAGTCGGTCTTCGGCAGCGGCGCGGTCGTCGGCCCTTTCGCGCTCGAGCACCGTGACCAACAGCAGCTGCTCGCCGGTCTTACGGGCCAGGGCGCCGGCAGACTTCCGCGCCTGCTCGGCTGCGATTGAAAGGTCGGTTCCGCAGAGGATCATGCCTTTCCCAGAGCACTATTGGTGCCAACCGAGTCGATCGGTTTTCACCCCTAGGACGCGGCTCCAGCTGTAGCGTTCCCGTGCAGTGGACGAAAATCTTGCGGGCGCCAGCAGAACCTGCGTCCCGGCGCCTCCTCCGCTGCGCATCCTGACGTCGCTAGCAGTCGCTGTCCCGCGCGAGTGGCGGGGGAGGACCATCGAAAGGCTCGCGATTTATACGGAGGGCCAACGGCGTTCGGTCCTCGAGTTGCCCGCCGCAGCGGAGGTGTCGGCGGCCGCGACAACCCTGCCAGAAGACGTCCTACGACGAGCATTGACGAGCCGCCTGGCCGAGCTGGGCACCGACGTGGAATGGAAGACCCGGCTGGTGGCGCTCGCTCAGGATTCGCAGCGCGTGCGAGTCGGCATCGTACGGACGGAGCGCGCGCCGCGGCCCAGCTTGCGGCCCGAGTGGAGCGATATGTCAGCTGAGACCTTCGACGCCGAATTCGTAGTCGGCGCAGACGGAGTTCGCTCGAGCGTGCGCAAGATACTGGGCATCGAGTTCGTTTCCATGGGTCGGCGCCAGGCGTTCTCGTTTTACGACGCCCCGGACGCGCGGGCCGGAGACGAGGCCCACTTGGTGATCGCCGAGGGCACTGTCAACGGCGTCTACCCGCTGCAGAACATGAGCTCGCGCTTTGGCTTCGAGCTCGGCGTCGGCATGGTCCCGCCGCTCGGCGTGGAACGACTTCGCCAGCTGCTCGAAGCTCGCATGCCTTGGTACGCATCCCAGGCCGACGGGTTCGAATGGAGCGGCA
>JAQSWN010000250.1 GCA_029266615.1 Polyangiaceae bacterium | reverse complement strand
GCCGGGGAGCCTTGCAACGTGAGCATCAAGCCGGTCTCTGCCGCTTCGCTGCGGGCGACTCGGCAATTGGCGTAAATGAGGCTGAGCGTGCCTTGAGCGGTGTAGGGGACGAACGCCCGAAGCTCCTCTTCCTGACTGCGTACCGTGGCAATCAGCCTCTTTTCGAGGTCCGCGATGGCTTGGGAATCGTGAGCGCTGAGCAGCGCCCAGGGGTGATCGTCGGACAGCGCGCCGAGCTCCGCAGAGGTGACGGCCTCGCCCAGGCGATCTGCCTTGTTGAAGACGTAAAATCTCGGTACGTGCCCCGCGCCCACCTTTTCGATGAGCTCGAGGGTCGTGCGGAGCTGCAACTCTCGCTCGGGGTCGGAGGCGTCCACCACGATCAAGAGCAGTGAAGACTCGCTCACCTCCGCGAGGGTGGACTGGAAGCTGGCAAGGAGCCGCGGCGGCAAGCGACGAATGAAGCCGACGGTATCGCTCAGCACCACTTCGCCACCGTGCCGCGTGAGGCACCGCGACGTCGTGTCCAGCGTTTCGAACGGCATGTCACGCGCCGAGAGCTCGGCGGAAGTCAGCGCGTTCATGAGCGAGGTCTTCCCCGCGTTGGTGTAGCCGACCAGGGCAATACGTTGGCAACCGGCGCGTTGCCGTCGTTGCGTGGAGCTGCTGGTCTCGCAGGCCGAGAGCGCTCCTCTCAGCTCCTTCAAGCGACTGTCCAGCTTGCGCGCCATCAGCTCGGAAGCGGTTTCGCCCGGGCCGCGCGCGCTCTTGTTACCGCCCGTTTGCTGGGCCATGTCGAGGCCCACCCCGCGAATTCGGGGACGCAGATACTCCAGCTGCGCGATCTCGACCTGAATTTTGGCGCGGCGTGTGCGTGCATGCCGCAGAAACACGTTGAGAATGACGGCTTCGCGGTCGCAGATGGCCATGCCCACGGCGTCCTCCAGATTTCGGGTTTGAGAAGGCGAAAGCTCCGCGTCCAGCACGAGCATCGTCGCGCCGCGCTCCCGCGCCCGCTCCGCGATGGCTTGCGCCGCGCCGGTTCCGAGCAGGGTCCGCGCGTTGGGTCGCGCCAGATGGTACAGCTCCTGACCGACGACCTGCCCGCCCTGGTGCTCGACGAGCGCGACGATTTCGGCGAGCTGTGCGGCCCGCGTCACCGCGTCGCGCTCGGTGCCGATCGACACGACGTAGCAGGCGTTCTCGCCGGCTGCGCTCGACTCCGTCCGCGCGCTCCACAGCGCGATCTGATTTTCTAGCTGGCCATCGTCGGCGAGCGGTACCTCGGCGTGCTCGGCAACGGGATCGGAATGAAACTTGAGCATATGGTAATCCTTCTTCGAATATCGAGTTACCCGCGGGCAGACGCACCTCCGCGCTCGCGTCCCCGGTCGTGGGTGAACGGCGCGGGCGAGGGCGGGCGTCACCGTCCGCATCTGCTCAGCAACCGCTGAAAACAGGCACAAACGCGCGCGGTCGAGGGCCAAAAGCCCCGTGGCGCCAACCTTCGCAAAGACTCAACGGAGTCGCAGGCTCAAACGTGACGGAACGCCGCAAACGCGACGCCGCAGGCGAGCACACACGACCCGACTCGTAGTCTCAGACGAAATGGAACAGCCACATAGCGCGGTAAGAATTAACACAGCTCGCGCAGTCGTCAACCCCTCAGGTGCCTGCGCGACCGCAACGGCGGCGTCAGTGTCTTTCTCGCTGGTGCTTCGACCCACACCCCGCGTCGGCTCCGGGTGCCTCGCTATTCACGACAAGGACGCCGTGCGGCGTCACTTTTGTGAAAAGTTTCGCGGCCCGCTTGCCACTACTTGAGAATGCCCTCGACGTCTGTCTGCACCGGCTGGCTCACCATCGCTCTCGGAGTACTCGCGGCCCCTCTGTGCCTCGGGTGCTCGGACGGTGCGGCCGATGAGGACGAAGGTGGCACCGCGGGTACGGCAAGCGGTGTCGCGGGCGCGGCGGCAACCGGCGCTTCAGGCGCTGGAGCCAGCAACGCATCCGGAGCGCCCTCTGCCGGCGCAGGGCCAGCCACTGGCGGAGGCGGCGCTAGCGCTGGCGGCGCGGGCGCGGCGGTGGGCGGTACGGGTGCCGGCGCCGGAGGGTCGACCGGTAGCGTGGCGGGTACTGGGGGCAGCGCGGGGGCTGGTGGCGGTAGCGCGGGCTCCGGCGGCAACGCGGCGGGCGGCGGTAGCGCAGGCTCCGGCGGCAGCGCGGGGGCGGGCGGCAGCACTAGCGCCGATTGCAACGGCGTCGTGGGGCAAAAGGTGGTGACGGTTGGCGCTAGCGGCGCGGATTTTTCGACCGTGCAGGCGGCGCTGAACAGCTTGTCGAAGACGAACACGACCCCGACGCAGGTTCGCATCGCGCCCGGCACCTACAAGGAGAAGCTGCGCGTCGAGGTGCCCAACATCACCCTCTGCGGGCAGGCCGGGAAGGCCAGCTCCACCATCCTCACGTTCAGCGACAACGCGAATACTTCCAACGGTAACGGCGGCACGCTTGGTACCACCGGCGGCGCCAGTACTACCCTCACGAGTAGCGACGTATCGGTGGAGAACATCACGTTCGCGAACAGCACGCCCCTCGGCGGCTCGCAAGCGGTGGCGCTCCTCGTGAACGGAGACAAAGTGCAGTTTCGCGGCTGCCGCTTCTTGAGCTTTCAGGACACGCTCTACGTGCGCAAGGCTCGGCAATACTTTCGCGACTGCTACGTGGAGGGAACCGTCGACTACATCTTCGGCGACGCGACGGCCGTGTTCGACGACTGCACCGCGCATAACGTAGGCGGTGGAACGGCGGTGACCGCACCCAACACGGCCGAGAGCATGGCTTACGGGTTGGTATTTCTCGGCGGGCAGCTCACGGCCGCCTCCGGAGTCCAGGCGGGGTCGATGGCCCTGGGCCGCAATTGGGGCGCGTACGGCGCGGCCGCGTTTCTCCGGACTGCGCTTGGTCCCCACATCTCCGGCGTGGGGTGGGTAAAGATGGGCGAAAATACGCTGGATACAGCGCGCTTCTCCGAATACCAGAACACCGGCGCGGGCGCGGCTACCGGCTCGCGCGCGGCTCAGGCCAATCAACTCACGGCGCAGCAAGCCAGCAACTACACGGTCGAGAAGGTGCTGGGTGGTTGGGTGCCGAGCTTCAGCAAGTAGTCACGGCTCAAGCTTCACGCGGTAAATGCGCGACGTCACTTCGTGGCCGCGCTCTTCGCGTCTTACGAGCCACAGCGTCTCCGTGTCGATGGCGAGCAGCTGCGACACTTGCTCGCGGCGTGGCCCCTCGTGGGCATCAACCACGGTCGGCGCGCGCCATTGCACGGTGAGCCAGCGCTCACCTCGGCGAAGCCAGGACGTGCCGAATGAGTCGGTGGCCCAATACGCCCCGCCTTGCGCCCACAAGCCGCTCACGGCCGTGAAGGGCGCGGACTCTTGCTGCCAGCGTTCGCCGTCGTAGTGCGCCAGGTAGAAGTGCCCGCCACTGCCGCCCGCGGCTAGGTACGCGTCCGTAGCGGAGAGCGCGGCCGCGCCATCCACGTTCCAGACGGTGTCCTCAGGTACGCCGCTCGGGACCGGGAGGAGCATGACTTCACCCTGCTTCGTGCCAGCGCGCAGCCGTTCGACGCCGAGGTGACGCGCTTGCACGTCCGCGCCGCTCCGGGCCGTGGGCACCCCGCAGAGCTGCCCCGCGAACACCATCACGTCGCCCGGGGACAGCTCGACCCAAGCTTCGGGCGCGATGAGCGCGTGTTCGCACGGATAAGACTCGCGATCCGCTTTGGACTGCACCGCCCGGGTCAGCGCGGGCAAGCGCGCGGTTGCCGTGATCACCCTGGTCGGACCGAACGGGGTCGGAGCCAGCGCGGCCATGCCGTCCGTTTGCCATGGAAACACGACCCAGCTCATCGGGCCGCCGAGCTCAGCCGAATTGCCGGCTGGCACCCAGCGGGTTTTGCGCCAACGGAAGAAGCGCAGCCGGCTAGAGTTGCCGTTGCCAGCTACTTCCGTCGTCGCGGCCCAAGCCGCCTCGGGCCATCGCCCCGCCATGGCCACGAGCTGGGGCGGGGAAACACCCGGCGCGTCCAGCCGGAGACCTGCGGCGAGCGCCCCGTCTTGGACGAGCGCGCCCTTCGCATCGACGACCAGCAGCTCCTTCCCGCACCACGCGACGATACGCCCCGTCAGCGCGAAAAGGCGTATGTCGCACGGCCGCTCCGTGACGAGGGAGAGCTCCGCGCGCACCGTTTCGATTCGGGGAGCCGCTGGCGCCGCGCTCATCGACGTTGCCGTCGCGATCGCCGGAATGGGAGGGGAGGGCGGCGGGGTTGCGACCGGGGACGCGCCCCCCAAGAACAGCTGGAGAAGCTCCAACTGGGTGCGGCAATGGAGCGACGGTGCCAGCGTGCGGAAGGAGCCGCCCGCGCCCAGCGCCATCGGTAGAAGGAGCTGGTCCGCCAAGTGCTCGCCAACCGGCACGCCCGCGGCCAAGTAACGCTGAACCTCCTCACTGACCCGCGCCGCGACCTGCTCGGACGAGATACCTCGCTCGCCAAAGCCGGTGACTTGCTCGGTCACGTGCTCGCTCTCGATGGTGGCGATCAGGGCGTTGCCGGGCCCGCGCGTCCCGGAGATCATCCGCGGCAAGCAGTGCTGGCGCTCCCACCCCAGCGTCGCCGAAAGCGCGCTCACTTGGCGCACACCGACCGAGCCGGAGATGCTGGCGCACAAAGCCGACGCCGTCCGCGCTCGTATGTCTCCGCGCTCGAGCAGCTCCAAGCGCCGCAAGCCCGACGCAGGATGCACGATCGCCGACCAAACACCGCCGCCGGCCGGGTAGAAGCCGTGTCGCTCCAGTCCTACCTCCACGCACGCGCCCATGCGGGCGAGCAACGGCAAGAAGCAGCGCTCCAAGAAGTCGAACGGCGGCGCCATCGGGTTGTGGGTCCCGCCTTCGAACTGCAAGGTGGACGGAGCGGTGGTTCCGAGGACGAGGGGAAGCAAGATGGTCTGCAGCACGAGCGTGGTGCTGCCTGCGCCGCCAATCGCGAAGCGGTATTGTCCGGCCCGCAACGCGCCGGGACGGAGAACGAGCTCCGTGGAACCGAGCTCGGCGCCGGATACTTCCGCGTCGGAGATGGTAGCGGCGGCCTGTACGGCCATCAAGTGTTGCCGCATCAACCCTGGTCGCGCCCGCCCCGCCCGGATCTTGGAGATTCGGAGCGGAGTGGACGTGAGCAGGGAAAGCGCGAGCGAGGACCGCAGCACTTGGCCGCCACCTTCGCCCATCGAGCCATCGATCGAAATCACGGGTTCATCCCTTCACGCACACGACTTGTCGCAAAGTATGCACGATATCCACCAGCTCGCGCTGCGCGTTCATCACCGCGTCGATCGACTTGTAGGCGGCCGGGGTCTCGTCGATGACGTCTGCGTCCTTTCGGCACTCGATACCGTGAGTGGCGGCGGCGTGGTCTTCGACCGTGAATGCCTTGCGGGCGGCGGTACGGGACATTTTCCGGCCGGCGCCGTGGCTGCAAGAGCAAAAGCTCTCCGCGTTACCCTTCCCGCGCACGATGAAGGACTTGGCCCCCATGCTCCCGGGAATGATACCGAGCTCACCTTCGCCGGCCCGCACCGCGCCTTTTCGGGTTACCAGCACGTCCGCGCCGTAATGGTGCTCGCGCGCCACGTAGTTGTGGTGACAGTTCACGGCCATATCCGTCAACTCGAACGGCGGCAGCTTCGCGCAATCACGCGCTGCCTTCACTACTGCCGCCATCATCAGCTCGCGGTTCTTGGCCGCAAACTTCTGAGCCCAGCCGACCGCGCCCCAGTATTGGCCAAAGTGATCCGTTCCTTCCGGCAAGTAGGCCAGGTTTTCGTCGGGCAGGTTCACCATCCACGTACGCATGTCCTTCTTGGCGAGGTCGATGAAGAAGCTGCCGATGCGGTTTCCGACTCCGCGCGAGCCGGAGTGGAGCATGAACCAAACTTGGTCCACTTCGTCCAGGCACACTTCGATGAAGTGGTTCCCGGTTCCGAGCGTCCCGAGGTGCTGCGCCGTCGCGCCGCGCCCCAGCTTCGGAAACTGGTCGATCAGGCGGTCGTAGCCCGGGGCAAGCTCCGCCCAGGCTTCGGTCACGGCCGCGGGAAGATTTCCCCACGCGCCGCGATCACCGGCACCACCGTGGGCGGTGCGGCCGTGCGGTACCGCGGCTTCGATCGCCGAGCGCAGCCCGCGCAAGTCGTCCGGCAGGTCCACGGCGCGTAGGGTGGTGCGAGCCGCAATCATCCCGCACCCGATGTCCACGCCCACCGCGGCCGGGATGATGGCGCCGCGCGTGGCCACCACTGAGCCGACCGTCGCGCCGATCCCCGAGTGCACGTCCGGCATCACGGCGACCCACTTGTGGATGAACGGCAGCTCCGCGACCCGGCGCAGCTGCGCTTCGGCCTCCGCCTCGAACTGGACCCCAGCGGTCCAGGCCTTGATCGGCTTGCCAGCGGTTTCGAGCGTCAAGTGCAGGTTCGTTGCGTCCATGCTTGGGCCTACTGCACGGTCAATGCCAGGCCCCAATTTCAAGAAATAGCAGATATTCACGCTTGAACCGGCTCCGGACCTATCTCGCCAGATAAAAACGATAGATTTGGCTATCCTGCCGGCATGCCTCGCCGGAAGCTCGTGGTCATCGGCATCTTGGGAACGACGCTGGACGCCGGTAAGGGCAACGCGCGGTGGGACCGTTGGCGCCCGTCCGTGTCGCTGACCCAGCACGAAGACCTCCTGGTGGACCGCTTCGAGCTGCTGCACGGCGACACCCCGGAGCTGCTGACCCAGGTCACGGCCGACATCGCCCACGTCTCGCCGGAAACGAAGGTCGTGCCGCGCGTCATGGAGTTCAAGGACGCGTGGGACTTCGAGCACGTGTACGAAAAGCTCCACGCGTTCGCCAGCCGCTACCCGTTCGATCCGGACAAGGAAGACTACCTCGTTCACATCACGACCGGCACCCACGTCGCGCAGATTTGCTTGTTCTTGCTCACGGAGTCTCGGTACTTCCCGGCACGCTTGCTGCAAACGTCGCCCGGTGCTCGCACGCCGCAGCGACCCGGCAACTACGCCATCATCGACTTGGACCTCTCCAAGTACGACCGCCTTGCCGCGCGCTTCAAGACCGAGAAAGACGAAGCGCGTTCGTTCCTGAAAGCGGGCATCGAGACGAAGAACGCCGCCTTCAACGCGCTCATCGAGCGTATCGAGCAAGTCGCGGTCGGCTCTCGCGCTCCCATACTCGTTACCGGGCCGACCGGCGCGGGCAAGAGCCAGCTAGCACGCCGCATCTTCGAGCTGAAGAAGGCCCGCCGGCAGGTTACCGGTCAGTTCGCGGAGCTCAACTGCGCAACCCTTCGCGGGGACGCAGCCATGAGCACGCTCTTCGGCCATACCAAAGGCGCTTTCACCGGCGCCACCAGCGACCGCCCGGGACTCTTGCGCAAAGCCGACAAAGGCGTGCTCTTTCTGGATGAAGTGGGCGAGCTGGGCCTCGACGAACAAGCCATGTTGCTCCGCGCGATCGAGGAAAAGGTCTTTTATCCGATGGGCTCGGACCGCGAGGCGAGTAGCGACTTTCAGCTCATCTGCGGCACGAACCGCGACTTGCGCGAGTGCATCGCCCAGGGAAAGTTCCGAGAAGATCTGTTTGCGCGCATCAACTTGTGGACCTTCCGGCTCCCCGCGCTGCGCGAGCGGCCCGAGGACATTCCTCCCAACCTCGAGTTCGAGCTGGAGCGCGTTTCTCGCCTCCTCGGCGTCCACGTGACGATGAACCGCGAGGCAAAACAGCGCTTCCTGGAGTTCGCGCGCGGCTGGGCTTGGCCCGGCAACTTCCGTGACTTCGACGCGGCCATCACGCGCATGGCCACCCTCTCTTCCGGCGGCCGCATCACGCTTCCCGTAGTCGCCGAGGAGCTAGACCGACTCAGCGACTCGCCAGGCGCAGCGGTGGCGCTCGCGGCCGGCCCGCTCGTGGTTCAAGCTCTAGGCCCCGAACGGGCCGCCAAACTCGATCGCTTCGACCGCGTGCAGCTCGAGGACGTGCTCACGGTCTGCCAGAGCGCTCGTTCGCTCTCCGCGGCCGGCCGCGAGCTCTTCGCCGCCTCTCGCTCCGAGCGTACCAGCGTGAACGACGCCGACCGCCTCCGTAAGTACCTGGCCCGCTTCGAGCTAGATTTCGCGGACTTGAAGCAATCTTGAAGGTCTTGGGGCCAACGCATCCGTTTGCACGGCGGCACGAAAGGCGCCCGCCAGCGTTTCACCGTGCGCGACCGTCACGCACCAAGACTTTGTGCCCGGCGCAGGCTCGAGACGACCACATCGTTAGATGTAGCCGCTGCGAGACTTTGGAAAAAGGGTGCGGCTCGAGCCGTGCTCGCTGAAAAGCGGGCCAACGAGGGGAGTGGTGACGTTACGGTTTAGGATGTAGTCACCACGGCATTTGGCCCTGAAAGCAGGGAACAACGGCTCGAACCGCACGAAATAGCGGGCCAACGAGGAATCGTGGTGACGGACAAAGATAGTGTAGTCACCACGGCATTTGGCCCTGAAAAGTTGGCCGAAGAGGGTCGGCCGCCCGCTGCACTAGAGGTCGACCTTCTCGACCTCACCCACCCAGTGCTCGCTCTGCAGCTCACCCTTGGCGAACAATGAAAGCAGGTCGAACACTGCGTCCGAGAAGCCGCCGATGTTCAGGATATCCTCGCGCTCCGCCGCTTGCGTGGTGCCGTTGGGCACGAAGTCCAAGCAGGCCAAACGCGCGCCCGGGTTACGAGACTTGAACACTTGCCACTCGTTCATCACCGCGGTGGAGCCGCGCCGCGCGTCCACCCAAGACTCGTTGTCCGAGACGAAGACGACCAGGTCGCCCTTGGCCTTCTTCTGGTTGAGCCACTTGAGCGGCGCGCTACAATCCGTACCACCGCCGCGGATGCTCGCGAGCTTCTGCGCGTTGGTGAGGACCGCGTCCCGCGCATTCAGACCGAGCTTGCGGACGCGGTCGTCGAACGGAATGACCTCCGCGGAGCGGTTTTGTCGCAAGATCGCGGCGGCTACGAGCGCAGCGCCGTCGATGCATCGCATCTTCGTCGTGGCGCCCTTGCGCTGACCGGTGATTGGATCCGACATCGAGCCGGACACGTCTACCAGCACGTAGACCTTACCTTCCACTTCCGGCACGTTGTAAACGGAGTGCTCCATGGCATCTTGTAGTGCTTCCTTGATGGCGTGCGGCACGTCCTCACCGGTGGAGCGGCAAGCCGCCAGCAGCTGGTAGGGAAATGCTCGAGCCTTGCGGATCGCCGTCGCGTCTCGCAAACGCGCCGCAACGAGCTCGACCATGCTGCGGCGTTGAAAAACGCCGTGACGAGCGAAGGTGTTCAGGTTCATGCGGGTCATTTGCCAGCTGGCATTCTTGGCGATGGCGACCCATTGCTCTTCGCGGAGCGCGAGCGAGGTCAGCAACTGAAACGGCACGTCCGGCACGACCGGAGAGGTGCCCGCCTTGAAGGCTTCGTAGTCCTTGACGAGTTGCGGCAACTGCTCGGACCGGTGCTCCCGCTCCAGCAAGTAGCCGTAAAAGGCACGGCGCGCGTCATTTGCGGGCTTGGGGTGCACCATCTTGATTACATCCACGAGGGACGGGCTCTGGCCGACCGAGGCGCGAAACAACGTTTCTTCGCTGCGCGCCTCGAGCCAGCTCTTGACGAGGCGCTTAGGCTGCGTGCCGAGCGACTTGCGACCGGTCACCCCGGAGCGCACCATCTGCACGAAGTTGCGCAGCATCTTCACGTCGTCGATGACGCGCGGGAACGTGGAGGCGAAGAGCGTAGGCTCCGCGATCGAGAGCGCCGCGCACAGCAGCGCCGGCGTATCCTTCATGAAGCCGCGCTCACGCGCGTAGATGGCCGTCTTGGCCACGAACTCCGGAGGTGCCTCGTAGGCCAGGTCGACGACCTTGGCCACTTGCGCCTCCGCCGAGGCGTAGTAAGTGCGGTTGAAGCAACCCGTCACCGCGTACTGCGCCAGCGCGTGCTTGGCAGAGAACGCGTAGGCCGGTGCGCCCGCGGCATTGACGGTATCGGTCTTCGGCAGCAGCTTACCGACCAGGGTTCGGAAAGTGTTCGCGTTCGCCATGATGACGAGCCAGTTTGCAGTCGTCGTGCCACACCCCTCAGGGCCACGATTTGCCGTAAATTTTGCCGTGCAGGCCCCCGGGATTTATCCAGGAGGATAGTGCACTAGCCATTGGGATAGCGCCATGCTCGCTCCGCAATAGGGCTGAAACCAACCGCGCGGCTGCGTCGTCCCCCACGAACGGATGCGCCGGGTTCCGGGCTTTTAGCCCGTTCAGCGTTGACCGGCGCGCGCGGGCGGACGTACAAAAGTCGTAACAACATGTCGCGCCCGCCATTGCCGCCGTTCACGTCGGCGACCGCCGCTCAGAAGGCTCGCCTCGCCGAGGACGCGTGGAACAGTCGCGATCCGGCCCGGGTCGCGCTCGCGTACACGGAAGACAGCCGTTGGCGTAACCGGAGTGAGTTTCTACAAGGGCGCGCTCAGATCGAGAGCTTCCTCCAGCGCAAGTGGCAACGCGAGTTGGACTACCGCCTCATCAAGGAAGTTTGGACCTCTGGCGAGCGACGCATCGCGGTGCGCTTTGCTTACGAGTGGCACGACGACAGTGGCCAATGGTTCCGCAGCTACGGCAACGAAAACTGGGAGTTCGACGATGAGGGCCTGATGGCGGTGCGCCTCGCGAGCATCAATGACCTGCCAATCCGCGACAGTGACCGCAAGTACCACTGGCCCCTCGGTCGCCGTCCTGACGACCACCCGTCATTGAGTGAGCTAGGGCTGTAGCTTCCCGCTGAAGTCGGGAACCCCCGCCGCCCCTTCGAGCGTGGCGCTCACTCTAGCGGCACGCAGATGCCGTAGCTGTCGAAGTCGAAGAAGGTGAGCGGGCACAACGTGGCGCAGGCGTTCGCGCCGGTGAGCGCAAGAGGGTCGCAGTAGGGTTGGCAGAAGACTTTGGCCGAGCCTTCAACCCCGACGCAGGTGGCACCGGCAACGCACTTGCCGCCCAAGAGGTCACATTCCTGGCCAATAGCCGTGGTCCCGACGGACGCGCACGCGGGTGGGTCGAAGCCTTGGCAGGTTTGACCCGCAGCGCACAGGGGCGCGAGGGGATTGCACTCGCTGCCGGCGCCGGGCATGCACTGCGCTCCGGATACGGTCGTTGCATCCGCGTATATCTTGAAGGCAGCCCCCGGGCAGAGCGCGTCGCATGACTTGGCCGATGCGAGGTTCATCGGGTCGCAGTAAGGCGTGCACGTGGCGACGCCGGTTACGTACGCGGGCACGCAATCCAAGCCGGGCGCACACTCCGCGTTATCCCACCCCGTGCAGGGCGCGCCGTCCGGCAAACCGAGCGATTTACGGCAGTAGGGCTTATTGGCGTCGTAGCAGCCCAGGCCGGCTCCACAGTTTTGTGAGAGCACGTCGCACGCGAGCGGCACCTCCGTGCACTGCTCGAGGCGCATTTGGTAGCCGAAGTCGCCCACGCTCGTGCCGGTCACGATCATCGAGTACGTGCCGGGCGGTAGGCGCCCGACGCCTAGGTTGACCCAAAGCCCAAAGAGCTGCTCGTGAAGGAAAGGGCCCGCGGTGACGGGGACGTCTTCCCAAGTGCTGCCGGTCAACCGTAAGAGGCGCACCTTGCCGTTCGTGGCGTCCGCCTCGTAGGGCAGGGTGATGGACCACTCGAGCGGAGAGCTCTCCCGGTACGTGGAGTCCGCGATGACTTCCCACGGCTGGTAGCCGGGCGCGGGAAAGGTGTAAACCGCCGCCAGTCCGTCCCCGTAAGTGAGAGGATTGTCATCGAACGTGCGCACGCACGTGGCGGGCCCACCCACCTCTGGAAGCGCGAAGCCGAGGCCGACCTTGCTGGTCCACGGCATCAACATTCCTTGGCGATGACCCAAGATGTGAAAATTGTTGTCGCCGCTGTCGTAGATGAGCGCGTCAATCGCCGTCGACGGATTGGGCATGCCGAACGCGAGCTGGCTTTGCCCCGAAGCCGCGTAACCCTTCTCGTTGAAGCAGGGCGCGCTCATTTCCGGGTAGTGGCTGATGTCCGGCCCAATCTTGCTCTGGATCATCGCGCAGGCACGCGCGTACTCGTTCCATTCGGCATCGAGGGCGAGGGGGGGCGCGCCTCCCAGCCACCGGTACAGGTTGAGGCGACGGAGCGCGTCCTCCAGAGAAGCCGGAACGGACACTCCCGGCTCGCACTCAACGGTTGGTTGCGTCTGCAAGCTGGTCGCAAGCTGCGGGCGATCCGCCTGCCAGCGTTGGCACACCTCCGCCTTGCTCCGCTCCAGCGCTTTGACGCACACTCCATTCGCCGCGAGCGCGCAATCCTCCAGGCCAGTGATGCCGGTCGGGTCGTCCGCCAAGCGCATGGGCGGCACGTGCAGCACGCCGCCGCTCCCGCCCGCGCCCGCCGCGTTACCCCCAACGCCGCTGCCCCCGCTCCCGGCGACGCCCGCCGCCCCTGCGCTACCGGCCGTCATCCCTGACTGCGGCGCCGGATCCGGCCCCGAGCACGCCGCAACGGTTGCCGTCAAAAGCGCGAGCGCCGTGCACCCCACAGCCAATCGTCCTACCACCATCACAGTCCTCCCAAGTCCGATGGGACCCTACACCAGAGAGGTTCGACGGAGAAAGGCTCCGCTCATTCAATCGACGCAGCCGGCCTACTTGAGGCCGAAGCCGTGCGAGACGCAGCGATTCTCCTCACAATCGGGGTAGTCGCTCTGAGGTTCGCAGGGCCCGCAGACGGCGTCACACGTGACTTGGGGGTAGCACGTGGCTGGGCGTGGCCGCGGGGCCCGCAGCTCCGACCAACAAGCCTCTGCGTCGTACTGCCGACGCGTGATGGCTTCGGGGCAGCCACAACACTCGCGCGGGCGGTCAGCCACCAAGCAATCGTTGCCGTCCCGGCAATACAGAGGATCGGGAACGCAGTCGTAGCAACAGCCCCCCAACAAGTCGCCTCGAACGTAGCCCAGTGGGCAACGCGCTGGGGGACACGTAATGTTTACGCAAGCCACGAAGCCGGGCTTGGGGATGCAGCCCACGCAGCACGCACCGGCCGGCTGCGCCAGCTCGTAGCCTTCGCCGCACGGCTCGACGGGCTGACACTTCACGTCCTCGCACCCACCGGCCGCCGGCTGACACGTCTCGCAGCAATCGCCGGGTCGCAGTACGGAAATCTCATCCTTCCTGCAAGCAGGTGGCTCGCACTCGACCGTCGTGCAGGTCGGCGCTCCTCCCACGCTCAGGCTGCCCGCCGTGGCCACACTGCCGCCGGCGCTCGCTGCGGTGCCTCCGGTGCTCGCGCCTGACGCGCTGCCGTTGCCGGCACTCGTAGGAGTGCCCGCGCTGCCGTTCCGATCGTTCTGGGAGACAGTGCCTCCGCAAGCCACCACGAGCGCAGCGATCGAAAGCGGAAGCACGGCGTGCTGCAGGTTCATGAGCAGACCTCCCAGGAGCTCACAGTCTGACAAAGAAGCCCCCGCGACGCCAAGCATTGATTCCGACTTTCTTTTGCCGACGGCGCCGTTATCTCACTTTCGCTTCGCTAGTGCTAGCGCAGCGCATGTGAGATAGCAGCAACTTTGGGAAGCGGCGCTGCGCTAGGCGGACGCGAAGCGGACGCGGGGTCTGGGGCGAAGCCCCAGCGAGAAAGACACTAGTGCGGCGCATGCCGCGCAGCGGACAATCGCGCAGCGATTGTTGACCGCAG
>JAQSWN010000249.1 GCA_029266615.1 Polyangiaceae bacterium | reverse complement strand
GAACGCACGTTCGGCGCCAGCATTCCCGGCCTGTTTCCAGCCGACAACGTCTGGAACTTTGCGCCCGCGGGCATGCTTTCCAGGCTGCTTCCCGAGCACGCGGCGTGGGTACCGAGGCTCAGCTTCCTCGTGCTGGCCGGAGCTTGCTCCGTCAGCGCGTGGCTTGCGTCACGCGCGCGCTCGCGGTCCGGTGATGGCCTGGCACTCGCGAGCCTGTTCCCGGTCGTGCTCCTGGCTTCGCCGCTCACTTACCTACACCACGTCGTTTACGTGTTGCCGGCACTCGTGATCTGGTTGCTGCGCGCGTGGAGTGAAGGCCGCCACGCCCTGTTCGGTGGCACCGTGCTGGCTGCGTTCGTCGCCGGAACCGATTGGGCTCCGCTGTACGGGCGCTTATTCGGCGCCTCGGCCTCCCCCCTGCTGACCTCCATCAACTTGTACGCGGTGCTGGCTTTCCTCCTTGTCGGCTGGGTGCTGTTGAGCGAGGGTTTGCAATCGGCTGCGGGCCGAGCGGGCGCTTCGGTGATCAGTGCGGCACCGCTCACCACGTCACGCTCGCCACAGGTTTGACGCAGCCCGCGCGGAGCCGAGTGGATCTCTATTGGTCATCAGGCATCGGCAGTCGGATGACGCCGTCCTCGACGACGACGTCATCGACGCGAGCGCAGGAAGGACCGCCTGCGGCCGAGGTGCCCCATTCGATGCCCCAGCCGCTCGACGCTCGGCGCCGCGCCTCAGCCTCATTAGCGTGAGCACCTTCGCCGCGTAGGGAACACTTTGCCCGCCGGCGCGGAGGCAACGGCGCCGCGCCGATAACTAGGCTGGGCGGGCTCACTGCAGTGCCGACCTCGAACGCCAGAGGCGCACCGAGAGCTGCCACGCGCGGACGGCAGCCCACCCAACCGGCAGCAAGAAGAGCAGCGCCACCAGGTTGGTGCCATTGAAGCTCACGTGTTCATAGCGCGATGCAGCGCCGGATAGGAACGAGTTAATCGCGCGCAGCTCGCGCTGCAACTCGTCATCCTCTTCCGACTCTGCGCCAATCCAAATCCGATGCCGGCTGGTAGTCGTCTCCAAGACGATGTCCCAATTGTGACGAACCAGGCGTCCATGTGTCGGTGAGTCGACCAGCTGCGCACCGCGCAGCGATGAAGCGGGAAAAGTGTTCGCCGATGTCGCAATGCCGAGCAAGCGCCCGCTCGATTGGCAAAGATCGCGGGCGCGGTCGCAGTCTACTGTCTGCCACCCGCTGAGCAACACGGGCACGAACGCGACATATAGGACGAGCAGCATGGCGATCAAGCTATGCCAAAGGGCTCGCCGCTCCGCATGCTGCGCGCTGAGCGTTGGCGCAGCCTCGTTCTGTTCACCGGGCATTGGCCTCATCGGCGGGCAACATCACGCTGCGATCGTACAGCGGCCAAGCCGGAATGAACAAGCCGCGTAGCCGGCGGCGGGCGCGGAGCGCGATGGATGCTGACTATCGATGACGTCAGGCGCGCTTCCTGGCCCTGCTCACCGGCTCGCAATCACCCCGTTCAATGCGGATGCGGCGTCGTCTTCTTGCGCGGCTCTCCGCGCAAATCGAGCAGCAAATCCGTCACTTTCTGTTGACGCGGGGCACTGCCGAGCACGCGCCTGACGCGATCGCTGATTTCCTCGCTCAGGTAGCGAGGGTTGGCGACGATCAGCGGGATCTCCGAGTCTTGGCGTGAGGGGCTGCCGTGCCAGGAGCGGTAGGGGCTCGCGAAGTAATAGCGTTCGTCTGGAATGTCGCGATCACCGTTGTGCGCGAGAAGCATGATGTCCCCGGCGCGCTCGCCGCGTCGGCCCACCGCCAGATCGCGCAGACGCGCTTCCGTCTCTACATAGGTCGGGTGGGGATGTTGCTCCAGGTAAGCGCCGAGCGGCACGGTCCGACCATCGCCGACGTACACCTCGAACGGCAAATCGTCTTCGGCGTACGGCTTGGGCTCTCGCGTCAGCACCAGATCCAGCGTGCCCTGCAGCGCTTTGACCAGCTTGCCATCCTTGTTGTTCCGGAAAATCGCATCTGCCAACGGCAGCACGTCTTCGCGGTAGCGCGGCGGCTTCTTCCAGTCACACACGCGCTGGGGCCCGCTGCAGGTCGTGCGATCGGCCACGTAGATGAAGGAGGTGGCGCCGCCTTCGGCTAGCACGGCGTCGAAGCCGGTGTCTTTGTCTACCTTCTCTTTGAACGGGCGCAGCCGGTACCCGGCACCCCCAATCAAGCGCGCCGGCGAGTCGGGCCCCTCCGTGTACAGCGCATGCTTTTCGTCATGCCGCACGGGCGTGTGGCCATGATCGGAGGTCAGCACGACCCAGCGATCGCTGAGCGCGTTGCGTTCGCGCAGCTTCGCCGACAGCTTGCCGAGCGCCGGGTCCACCACCTCGTGCAGGTACGCGCGGCGGGCCTCGTCCGGTCCCTCCTCCGCGACGTGCGCGTACAAGTCCGTGCCCGTGAGGTACACGGTGAGCACGTCGGGCACCGGGTCGTCCTCGTCGCCTAGCGCGTCGACGACCTTGTCGATCACGTCCTCGTCCAGCATCGCGAAGAGGCTGCGATCGGGCTTACTGTCGTCTTGCAACGTGGCGGTCTTTGCCGTCTTTTTGGTGATCTTGACCAAGCCCTCTTCGAGCGCGCGAGCCATCACGGTGTTGGTGGCGAAAAGCAAACGGTCCGCGCCGCTGTAGATCTGGTGGAGCGCAACCCAGATCGCAATGTGGGGCTCACGCTCCCGCATGCGCTCGTACACGGTTGGCGCCTTGACGAGCTTGTTCAGGTAGCCGTCCGTGTAAATCTCGATCGTCGGCTTGGAATCACTGAAAGAGACGGGCGCCGGCGCGCCGAGCCTGTTCTCTTCGCGAATAAAGAACTCGTTGCCGGCCACACCGTGAACAGCAGGAGGCACGCCGGTCATGGCCGTGGTCCAGGCGGCCATGGTCGACGACGGCATGGTCGCAAGCAGCGTGGGGTCTAAGTAAGCGTGCGGAAACTTCTTGCCCTCGCCGGAGAGCAAGTCGGTGAGCTTGGGCAGCTCACCCTTGTCGAGCATGTCGTAGAGCAAGTCCCGGTTCACACCGTCGAAAGCAAGCAGCAAGATGGGCGCGTTGTTGGGCGAGCTCTTCGGCGCATTCGCGGCTCGCTGATGAATCGTTCGCTCGGTATCGGTAAGCACCAGCTGCGCGGTCTTCACCGTGGTCATGCAGCTGATCGAAAGAGCCGCCAGCGCCAAGCAAGTAGTGGAAGTAAGGGCACGCCAAGTCATGAGCCGGCGACTTGTACAAACGGCGTGCCGACCGTCAGCGGGCGATAATTTCGTGCGCGTTTGCCCGTACGTGGCGAAGTCGTTTGAGGCTTTTCCGACCGTTCGTGGCAAAATAGCGAGCTAAGGAAACAGCGGATAAGTCCGCAGATTCGTCGTCTCCTTGGATAAGCTCGCGGTCGCCTTAGCGAGTGGCCTCGAGACATAGGGCAGCGGCCGCGTGGCAGGTGTGGGCACCGTCGCCGGGCCATGGGTCGGTCCTCGGCAGCCGCACGGTCTGGCCATCGCGGTAACACTCGCAAAGGCTGGTGCCAGTCCCGTCTTGCTCCCCGTCACAGGTTATCGTGAGCTTCCCAGGCTGACACGCTAGCTCCAGCTTACATCCGTCGACGCGGTTTTCGAAGGCTCGCTGGGGAGGGACGAATTGAAGCGGCATGAGGCTGAGCTGCTGGAGGCGACAGCCCGACAATTTGGGGCTTAGCGCGGCGGGGCCACATTCGCAGGGGGCCTGCAGGACCGCTTCTTCGCGACGCGGCCCGACGCAGCGCGTGACCACGAAGCTTTGTGAGCGGCACTGACTGCTGCAAGCGAGCGTCGGTCCTGGCCTCCACGATTCGCCACCGAGGCAGTCGGGCGCGACCTCCGGCTCTGCCGCGCTAGCGGGTGCGCTCGACGCGGTGGGCGGCTCGACCGCGCCCTGGCTCTTCACGGCGTGCCCCGTACACGCCGACGCCAGCCAGAGGACGTGCACCCCCGCGACTAGCCGGACGACCCTCATTGCTCCTTTAGGGCCGACGACACGGCAAGCTTGGGAAGCCGACCACGCCTAGGCCGCGCCGGCGGCGGAGATTTCGGACAGCAAGGACTCCACTTCGTCGATGTTGAACGGCTTCTCCAGCTGCCGGCCATCGAAGTGGGCCAAGAACTCTTGGGCGCGCTCTGTGAATGCGCCCCCGGTCATGAAAACGAAGCGCGGAAGCAACCCCGGCGAGCGCTCACGCACCGCGCGGTACACGTGCTCGCCGCTCACGTCCGGCATCATCAAGTCACACAGCACGAGGTCGTAGTCGGCGTCTGTGGTCAGGCGCTCCAGGGCCTCTCGCCCGCTGGCCGCCACCTCTACGTCGTGCCGGTCTTGAAAGGCGAAACGCAGGGTCTGCCCGAGCAGAGGTTCGTCGTCGATGATCAGAATGCGAGCGCGATTGTTCACACGTTCCCGGCTTCCGGCCCGATTCCCTACGCCCGAAGCCGAAGAGGCTGCGGCCGCCTGCAGGGTTACCGTGAACCGGCTCCCTACATCGGGCTCACTGGTTACAGTAATGGTCCCGCCCAAAGCCGTCACCACATTCCTGCAGATCGCGAGGCCCAACCCGGACCCTGCGGCGCCCGCCTGGCGCGTGAAGAACGGCTCGAAGACGTAGGGCAGGTCCTCCGGAGCGATTCCAATGCCGTCGTCTTCCACTGAAACCATCACCTTTCCGCCTTCACTGGCCGTGGAAACGCAGATGACGCCTTGTCGGCCGTCCGGGATGGCGTGGGCGGCGTTGAGCAACAAATTGAGGAAGACCTGACTGAGCCGCGACTCATCGGCGAGCAGCAACGGAGCGCCCGTGAACTCTTTGACGACACGCGCCCGGTGACGGACCTCGTTCCATGCGAGCTGGAGCGTCGCGTCCAGCACCGCTTCCACGTCTACGGGGCGGCGCGAGTCCGGCGCGGCGCGAGAGAACGCGGCCAGGTCCCGAACGATACTCCGAATCCGCTGCACGCCTTCCTTGGCGTTCTCGAGAGCCGCCTGCGCGTCCAAGACGATTCGCTCCGTGCGCGCGGCACCGGGATGCAGCGACCCGACTTCTTGTAGCGCGCGTTCGAGCAGCTCCACGCTGCCGAGAACGTAAGCGAGCGGGTTGTTGATCTCGTGCGCGACGCCGGCCGCGAGACGGCCCAGCGACGCCATGCGCTCCGCCGACGACCAGCGTCGCGACGAACGAGGATCGCTGTCGGGCGCCACCTCGTGCGCGAGGGACGCCTCCGGATCGAGATTCCGCGGCATGGCTGGGAGAACGTCACATACCGAATCTGGAGCTTCGGCGAAAGCATCGACAGAGCGCGCGCCCGCCTCCGCTCATGGGCATTTCTGCAGGCGTCGTGCGCGCGGATCGGGCAAGCCTTTGGGCGTCAGTTCACTGTTCAGTAGCCGACGCCTTGCTTCGCGGCTCACACGGCCAAAATCGGCTGTCGCTTGACGTCCCCGCCGACGGAGCACAGGCTGCGCTTCCCCCTCAGACCGGCGGGTCCGAGCCGCCCAGCCCCCGCCCGAGCCCTCCTGTGACAGCCCCCAAAGACCCGAAGCCGAAGGCCGCCAAGGCCCCGAAGAGAGTGAAGAAATCGAAGGACGGCGCGTCTGCTGCGGCGACGTCCGAGACGGAGGGCGAGCAGGAAGCCTCGGAAGGTGAAGAGCCAGGGGATGACTCACTAGAGCCGGCCGACAGCGGGGACAGCTACGACGCCGAGGTGCTGGACGCCTCGGCGGAGCTTTCGGACGGTGACGCCGACGAAGACGACCTCCTGGGCGGGCGAGAAGACGCGGAGGACGCGCCCGCGGAGGCCGACGACGACGTGCCCATCAGCAACGCCATCACGCGCTCGAGTGAAGGCGGCCTCGGTCGTTTCGATCCGCTCTCCGCGTACATGCGGGAGGTGCAGCGCCACCCGCTACTCAGCGCGGACGAGCAACACCAGCTCGCGGTGAGCTACCAGAAGAACCCAGAGGATTTGGCGTCGGCGGCGCGGCTCGTCACCGCGAACCTGCGCCTGGTCGTCAAAATCGCTTACGAGTACCGGCGCGCCTACAAGAACATGATGGACCTCATTCAGGAGGGCAACATCGGGCTCATGCAGGCGGTGAAGAAGTACGACCCGTACCGTGGGGTGAAGCTCTCGAGCTACGCCGCGTGGTGGATCCGAGCGTACATGCTCCGCTTCATCTTGAACAACTGGCGCCTGGTGAAGCTCGGCACGACGCAGGCGCAGCGCAAGCTGTTCTTCAATCTCAGCAAAGAGAAGGCCAAGCTCACCTCGATGGGCATCGAGCCCACCGACGCCGAGATCGCCAAGCGACTCAACGTGGCCGAAGCCGAGGTCGCAGAGATGGACAAGCGTCTCGCGCGGTCGGACGCGTCGCTGGACGCGAGCGTCGGCGAGAGCGACGGGCGGAGCGTGGCGCGCGTGGAGCTGATGCCGGCGCCGGGTAGCACGCCCGAGGGCTTGGCCGAGGGCGCGGAGCTGTCGGAGCTGCTGCAGGAGCGTTTGAGCGAGTTTCGCGACAAGCTCACGGGCAAAGACGTCATCATTTTCGACAAGCGCGTCGTGGCGGACGAGCCGCTCACGTTGCAAGAGCTGGGCGACGAGTTCGGCGTTTCGCGCGAGCGTGTTCGGCAGCTCGAGGCGCGCCTCACCGGCAAATTGCGCGACTATTTGAAACAGACGCTGGGCGACGCAGTCGAGCTGAGCTGAGCTGTGGCCGAGCTCGGCACGCTGTATCTGGTAGCGACGCCCATCGGCAATTTGGGCGACATGACCGAGCGCGCGCTCGCAACGCTGCGCGCGGTGCCGCACGTCGCCGCCGAAGACACCCGTCGCACGCGCGGCTTGCTCTCGCACTTCGGCATCACCGGCAAAGAGCTGACGACGCTGGACGCGAACGCTTCGGAGCGTGCGGTGGCGCGCGTGGTTGGCTTTTTGACGGCCGGCGACAGCGTGGCCTTCGTGACCGACGCGGGCACGCCCGGCGTGAGCGATCCGGGCCGCGCGCTGGTGAACGCGGCCGTGGCGGCCGGCGTGCCGGTGACGTCACTGCCTGGCGCGAGCGCGGTCACGACGGCGGTCGCGCTGTCGGGGCTCGTGGGCGGCCCTTTTCTGTTCTTGGGATTTCTGCCGCGCCAGGGCAGCGGTCGGAAAGAGCTGGTGGAGCGCGTCGCTCGGGAGACGCTCCCCGTCGTGCTGTTCGAAGCGCCGCACCGCATCGCCGACACCCTGAAGGACTTGGCCGCGGTGTGCCCCGAGCGCGACGCCGTCGTCTGCCGAGAGCTGAGCAAGTTGCACGAAGAGGCGCTCCGCGGCTCCTTGCGCGACCTCGCCGCGGTGGAGCGCGAGTGGCTGGGCGAAATCGTGCTGGTGCTGGGCGAGGCGGCGGAGCGCCCCGTTGCCGGTTCGAGCGACGAAGAGATTCGCCATCGAGCCCGCGCCCTCGTGGAAAGCGGCGCCTCGGTGCGCGCGGTGGCCGACCATCTGGCGGAGATCACCGGCCGCTCGCGTCGAGAGGTTTACGGTTTAGTGCTCGAGGTAAAAGACGGAGCCTAGCCGTGAGCGTGCCGCCGAGCCCCGCCCAGCCAAAGCCGGGCGGGTGGCTCGTGGTGTTACAGCTTGGTGGGCAGCCGCGGCTGCTCGCCGGTGAGCTTCAGGTAGATGTAAGCGCTGGCGATCGTGATCATCGGCCCGGAGACGAGCAGCGCGCCGACGCAGCAGGCGAGAGCGCCGGCGACGCCGACGAGAATCGATAGCAGCACGTAAACCACGAGCGTGCCCTTGTGGCCCGTCGTGATCTCCCAAGACCTTTTCAACGCGTCCACGCCGGACAGCTTTTGGTCGACGATCAGCGATTGATACATCGAGAGCCCCGCCGCCAAGATGAGCCCCGGCGCGATGCAGAAAGCGAAGCCGACGCCGACGCCGAATTGCGCGAGGAAGTTCGCGACGAACATGGGTCCGAAGTACTTGCCGCCGCCGAACACGTCGTTGAACGCCGGAGTCTGGCCGCGCGCCACCTTGAGCGCGAACTCTGCAACGCCGCCCATGAAATACGAGCTGACGACGAGCCCGATGACGTGGCCAATCAACTGAATGAACAGGTTGATGAGAGGCAAAAAGCTCGGGTCCACGACCTCTATCGCCACTCGCCCGAGCACCGCGCTGAGCCCGCCGGAAGGGATGCCCGAGGCCACCGCCACCACGAGCAGCAGCACCGCGATCGGCAGCGCAATGCCCTGAAAGTTACCCATGATCGCGTTCCAACCGAAGCCGAGCGCCTCGGTCGGCGTCCAGCTGCCGGCTGGGCCGCCACCGGTGGGAGGCGTGCCGGGGGGCGCGTAGATAGGCGGAACGAAGCCGCCGGGCGGTTGGCCGTAGCCGGGCGGGCCACCGTAGCCCCCACCGGGAGGCGCTCCACCGGGAGGACCGTAGCCACCGGGAGGCGCTCCGCCGGGAGGACCGTAACCGCCAGGAGGCGCTCCACCCGGAGGACCATAGCCGCCGGGAGGCGCTCCGCCGGGAGGACCGTAACCGCCACCGGGAGGCGCTCCACCGGGAGGGCCGTAGCCGCCACCGGGAGGCGCTCCGCCGGGAGGACCGTAGCCGCCACCAGGAGGTGCACCGCCTGGAGGTGGACCACCAGGAGGTCCATATCCAGGTGCGCCACCAGGGGGAACACCCGGCGGCACGTACCCCGGTGGCAACCCACCGCCGGGAGGTGCGCCAGGAGGGACGTACGGAGTGGGAACGGGGCCGCCGGGAGGGCCGTAGCCCGGCGCGCCGGGACTCCCAGGAGGAGGGCCCCAACCCCCACCGGGCGCTGGACCACCGGGAGGCGCGCCACCGGGAGGACCGTAACCACCACCGCCGGGGGGTGCTCCGGGAGGACCGTAACCACCACCGCCGGGGGGCGCCCCGGGAGGACCGTAACCACCGCCGGGTGGTGCGCCCGGAGGTGGCCCCCAACCGCCGGGAGGTGCTCCGCCACCTCCGGGTGGATAGCCGCCGCCGCCAGACATGCTCACGATCCCTTCCAACATGGGGCTCGATCTCCTCTTGGGTTGACCGACCACGCTAGGCTGACCGCTCCTTCCTTTCCACCAAAACTTACGGCGCGACTCGGCCCGGCGGCAGGCGCGCGCAGCGGTTTCGCTGGCTACGGCGCTCCGTGCGGAAGCTCGCCGACTACGGCGTGGAGCGCGGCTTGGCCGAGAAACGCACGCGACCGAAGCGAGAAGCCTTGTGGAAATTGCCTTGCCCCAAGATGGGCGACCACGCGGCTGCGCTGCCGCTCTGCACGGCGTAAAAGTTCATGCGCCACGCATCCACCGACGTTGGCGGCGTCCGCTTGGCGCGATCGAACGAAGACCACGGGATCGAGAGCTCGACCGTGTAGCCTTCGTCTTCCTTGTCGTCGTCCAGCGTGCCT
>JAQSWN010000041.1 GCA_029266615.1 Polyangiaceae bacterium | reverse complement strand
GACGCGCAAGTTGTCGTCCGCGGCCGCGTGATGACACTCGTCGTAAATGATCAAGCCGACTTGGCGGCCTCGCATCACCTCCGCCAGGCGCTGCTCGTGAAGAGAGCGGATGGAGCACACCAGTACCTTGGCGTCACGCGCGCCTCGCTCGGCGCCGCGCTCGATGGCGACGACCTGCTCGCCCCCGAGCGCCTGCTGCAGCTTCTCTCGCGCTTGAAAGAGAAGCTCCTCACGGTGCGCGAGGACCAGCACTTGGCGCTGCGCGAGCTGCGCGAGCCGCGAAAAGATGACCGTCTTCCCCGCGCCGGTCGGCAAGCACACGAGCAGCCGCTTCGAGCCGCGCCTTCGCGCAGCGAGGACGGCCTCGATGGCCTCAGCCTGGTACGGGCGTAGCCTCACGGAGGACACAGGCAACCAGCCGTCGCAACTCTCCGCGTCGCCGCCTCCACGCGCTCTCGGGCTCCTGCGCAACGCTCGTGCTGGGTAGCGGTCAGCGAGCAGATGCCGTCCGCCGAGCGGCGCATCGAAGACAGAGCGCGGCACGCCAAGTCGCACGCCGACCTGGGGGCGTCGTCTTCCGCCGCCTTCGGACTCGCCGCGCTCTCGCCTTGCGGCGTGGCGTCCGCGGGCGCGACGCCATCCGCCTTTTGTTGCCGGAGCAGGGGCGGCTCTCCCCGGCGCGCGAGCTCTGCCGCGAGCTGCGCTTCACTCGCCTCCAAGTCCCGCTGCAAAGCGTCTAGCTCCGGCCGCGGCTCACGCGGGGCCGGAGCGGACGTGGTCTCCGCACCCGACTCCGCCGCGCGGCCGCAGGCGCCGAGGGCGAGGACGATGGAGAGGAGAGCTAGGAGACCACGCGCGGACGGCATTGCCGACGCAGGCTACATCAAGGTCGCGCGCGGTTACAGGCGCCGACGATGGCATGAAAAGCGGCGAGCACTACGTCCTCGTGGCGGGCGACGCCGTAGCGCTCCTCGCCAGCGACCCGCACTGCCACGTAGGCGATGGCGTGGGCGGAGGAGCCCGTGCCGACGGCGTGCTCGGCGTAGTCCGCCACTTCCACCGAACTCCCCATGACCACAGCGAGCGCGGTGACGAACGCGTCCACGGGGCCGTTGCCGGTGCCGCGCACTTCGCGCCGCTCGCCGCGTGCCGTAAGCCGTGCCGTGACCGCGCATTCGCTGGAGCTGCGCCGCTCCACCGTCACGTCGTGCAGCGTGTACGGGCCGTTGACGACCAGGTACTGCTGCTCGAACACCTCGCCTACCTCGGTGGGTGACAGCTCTCGCCCTCGCGCGTCCGTGACGGCTTGCACAGCTTGGCTGAGCTCGATCGCCAAGGCACGCGGCACGCGGTAGCCGTGGTCGCGCTCCAGCACGTGGGCGACGCCGGACTTTCCAGATTGGCTGTTGATTCGAATGATGGGCTCGTAGGCGCGGCCAATGTCAGCCGGGTCGATCGGCAGGTAGGGCACCTCGTATCGAGCGCTGTCTGCCTTCCCCATGTGTTTCATGCCCTTGTGGATGGCGTCCTGGTGGCTGCCGCTGAACGCTGTGAATACCAGCTCGCCCGCGTAGGGGTGGCGTGGATGAACCGGCAGGCGCGTGGAGGATTCCACGACGCGCACGACCTCGGGCATGTCTTCGAAATACAACATCGGATCGACTCCGTGCGAATACAGGTTCATGGCGATGGTGACGATATCCACGTTGCCGGACCGCTCGCCGTTGCCCAGCAACGTGCCTTCCACGCGCGTCGCGCCTGCGAGCATCGCGAGCTCGGCGCTGGCGACGCCGGTACCTCGGTCGTTGTGGGTGTGCACGCTGAGCACGACGTGCTCGCGCCGCTTACGGTTCCGCTCGAACCATTCGATGCGATCGGCGAAGACGTTCGGGGTCGTCATCTCGACCGTGGTCGGCAAGTTGATGATCATGGGGCGCTCCGGGCCGGCGTCCCACGCCTCCGCGACCGCGTCGCACACCGACAGCGCATAGTCGAGCTCCGTCCCGGTGAAGCTCTCCGGCGAGTACTGTAAGATGATCTGGGTCTCCGGCATCTTTTCGGCTTCTCGCTTCACCCACAGCGTCCCTTGCACGGCGAGGTCCAGAATCTCTTGCTTGGACTTGCCGAAAACGACGCGGCGCTGCAGCTCGCTCGTGGAGTTGTACAGGTGTAAAATCGCTCGCTTAGCCCCCTTCAGCGACTCGAAGGTGCGCGCGATCAGGGGCTCGCGAGCCTGCGTGATGACCTGAGGAATCACGTCCTCGGGCAGCGCACCGCTGGTCAGTGCCCAGCGGATAAAGTCGAAGTCGGTCTGCGAAGCGCTCGGGAAGCCGAGCTCGATTTGTTTGAAGCCGACTTTGACGAGCAGCTCGAGGAGCGCGCGCTTGCGATCGTGTCCCATCGGGTCCGGCAAGGCCTGGTTGCCGTCACGAAGATCTACCGAGCACCACGTGGGCGCGGTGGTGAGCGCGCGGTCCGGCCATTTTCGGTCGGGGAGGTGAACGCGCGCGGGAGCTTCGTAACGGTGGTGATTGAACGGCATCGGGACCTCGGGTTCGGGAAAGAGCCGAAGAGGGCCAGGCGCGAAATCACCTTCCTCTCCGGCAAGTTGCGGGAGAGGAGTCTGAGAAACGTTACGTGGCCGAAGCTACGTTTTGCGGCGTTTCACACCTCTCCCGCGCTGCTAAGGAGCAGCCCGAGGAGGAGCGAAAGGCAAAACGGAGCGGGCAAGGTAGGCAAAGCATAGTGAATGAGCCCGCGCTGTCAACGGGGCGGGCGGAAAATGCCCGCCGAGCGCGTTTTTCGCAAAGCCACGTAGGCGCGGTGCGCGCGCAGCTTCGCGGATTCGCGCGCTCGTCAGTCAGCGCCGGTGGTCGGCCCCGGCTCCGCCGCGCCCGAGGGTGCCGGCTTGCGCCGCTTCTTGAGCAGTGTCGCAATGACGGGCGTCGCGGCGAGCGTACCTGCGATACGCAGGGGCTGGGTGAGCTTGGTCGCGAGCCAAGCGGACAAGAGCACGCCCGCGCCCCCGCTGGTGGACGACACCTTCACCCCCGAGGATATGGCAATTGCGAAGCCGGCCAGCACGCTGAGCCAGATTACCAGATAGGTCCAGATGGCTACGCGGCCGTATTCTTCGAGCAGCGCCTTGAGCTTGTCGCGAGTCACAGCGCGGGAGCTTAGCACTTGCGCGCGGGGCTCGAGGGGCGTCACCGCGCGTGGGTCGCGCCGCAACCGTCAGTGTCGCCGCGGGCCTTGCCGACGGAAAGAGACCGTCGGCGTCACCGAGCAACCACGCGGCTGAGGCCCGCTTTCGACGGCTTTTTCTTCGGCCAACGGGTCGCGAGCGGCGTGTGGAGATTTCGGGGAGAGTGTTGCCCCTGTACATGTTCCGGCATAGCTTTCGCGCGTGACACAGCGCCTCCAACCGGTGCCGGCGGTGGCCGGAGAGCTTGCTCGCGCAGAGCGTCGAGCAGTCGCGCCGCAGCTCGAAGGTTGGGGTCGCATCCCCGCGCCCGGGAGCGAGACGCTGACGGAAGACCTGGCCCGCACCACGCAAGGCGCCGTGCTTTCACGCGGTTTGGGGCGCTCTTACGGCGACTCGTCTTTGCCGGCCGCGGCGGGGGACAAGGTCGTCGGCACACGCTTCGCCAATCGCATTCTCGCCTTCGACGAAACGACGGGAGTGCTTCGGGCGGAAGCGGGCTTCAGCTTGGTGGAGCTCAATCGGCTGTTCATTCCGCGCGGCTTCTTCTCGCCGGTCACGCCGGGCACGCAGTACGTCACGCTCGGCGGGATGGTCGCGAGTGACGTGCACGGCAAGAATCACCACGTCGAGGGCTGCTTCGGTCGTCACGTGAAGAGCCTGCGCATGCGCCTGGCGGACGACACCATCGTGGACTGCTCACCGACCGTGCTGCCGGACCTGTTCTGGGGCACGGTCGGCGGAATGGGGTTACTCGGCCATATCCTCGAGGTGGAGTTCACGATGCTCCGCATCCCGAGCCCCTGGATCTGGATGGAGAGCCGGCGTGTACCGAACATCGACGCGTTCTTGGTCGCGCTGGGCGAGTCCGCGCCGGCCTGGCCCATGACCATGGGCTGGATCGACTGCTTGAATCGCGGTCGCTCGATGGGCCGCGGCATCTTGATGGCCGGGCGATGGGCGGGGCCGGGCGAAGCGCCGCCCGCCCCACCCCAGGTGGCGAAGAAGAAGACGTTCCCGATCGACCTGCCGAACTTCGCGCTCAACAACGTGACCGCGAGCCTCTTCAATACCGCTTACTACTGGAAGCACGTGCGGAAACAGTGGCGCGGCACGGTCGGGCCGGATCCGTTCTTTTATCCGCTGGATGCGATTTTGCAGTGGAACCGCGGGTACGGCTCCCGCGGCTTCACCCAGTACCAGTGCGTGCTGCCGCGCGCGGGTGGCCCGGAGATGGTACGGGAATTCATGCAGCGGCTCACCAAGCTGGGCGGAGCATCGCCGCTGTGCGTGATCAAGGACTGCGGCCCCGAGGGCCAGGGTGTGCTGTCGTTCCCGCTGGAGGGTACGTCGATCGCCATCGACATGGCCGTCTCCCCAGGGCTGCAAAAGATCATCGACAGCTTGAACGAGTTCGTGATCGCGGCGAAGGGCCGCATGTACTTGACCAAGGATCGCTTCACCAGAGCCGAGCATTTCCGGGCCATGGAGCCCCGGCTGCCGCGCTTCCTGGAGCTTAGAGAAAAGTGGGATCCGAAGCGGCGGTTGCGCTCGGCGCAGTCCGTCCGGCTTTTCGGCGACGCGGCATGAAAGTAGTAGTTTTCGGCGGTACGAGCGGCATGGGGCGCGCGGTCGCGCGGCGCATGGTGGAGCGAGGCGATTCGGTGTTCTTGCTCGGCAACGTGCAAGAAGAGCTGGAGCGCAGCGCAGAAGATTTGAAAGCGCGCGCCAAAGGCGGCAACGTGGGCTTCGCGCTCTGCGACCTCGCGGAGCCGGAAGGCTTTGCCGCGGCCCTGGACGCCGCCGATGGCGGGCTCGGCAATTTCGACACCGTCGTGGTCACGGCCGCCCTCTTCGCGACTCAAGACGCGCTCGAAGCGGACATCGAGCTTACTCGCAAGCTCGTGACCCTGGACTACGCGAACACGGTCGTTTTTTGCGAGCACGTGCGGAAGCGCCTGCTGTCGCGAGGCGGCGGCCGTCTGGCCGTGTTCTCTTCCGTGGCTGGTGACCGCGGGCGCAAGCCGGTCGCGATCTACGGGTCGGCCAAGGCCGGGCTTTCCATCTACTTGGAAGCGATGGATCACAAGTACCACGCCCAGGGGCTGAGCGTGCTCACGGTCAAGCCCGGCTTCGTGAAGACCACGATGACGGCGGGGCTGAAACCGCCTCCGTTCGCGGGTGAGCCCGAGCAAGTCGCGCGGGACGTGGTGCAGGCGCTAGATAAGCGAAAGCCCGTGCTCTACACGCCCGGCATGTGGGCGCTCGTCATGCTGGTAATCCGCTTTTTGCCGCGCTTCATCATGCGCAAAATCAACTTCTGAATCTGCGGCCGCGTGGGCTACGGTGCGCGGATGTTTCGACGTAGCCGGGTCGTGCTGGTGTGCGCGTGGCTCTCCGCTTGCGGCGGCGCAGCTCGCGAGGCCCAAGCGCCGAAGCCGGCCGCGGCCCGTCCCGCGGCCTCACCGGCGCCGACCGTCAACGCCCCCCCCACCGCTCTGGCCGGGTACTGGGTCCCGGCGGCGCAGCCGTTCACGTTCAGCGGCCGGGCGTCACTCGGCAAGCTGGCTCGCGGCCCGCTGTTTCAGGCCATGCTGCCGACGCTGAAGCCATCCTTACCAGAGCGCGTTGCGCCATGTCTGAACGCGTTGGTCGATCACGCGGAGGAGCTATTGATTCGCGGCGCGGAAGAGCACCGCTACGCGGTCGTTTCGTTCGACGCGGCGGGGCTCGCCGCGGTCCGAAAAGGCTGCGTCGGTTCCGTGGTACCGACCAGCAGCCCCGTCACCATTCGCGGCGCCGAGGAGGCGTACGCGGGAGGGAATGACGTGCTGGCTATCGTCCCCCCGAACGTCGTGCTGTTCGGGCGCAAATCGGAGGTAGAAGCCGCATTGACCCCCGGTCACGCGACGGAGCCGCTACCGGCGCACTTCACCCTAAAGGGTGACGAATTGGTGGCACTGCGCGTGGACGTGCCGGAGCCCAAGGTCGGAGTCGACGCGTCTTTGGCATCGAGCCCCCAGCAGTTTTCGCTGGAGGCGCGCGCGTCCCTGCCTGGCGAGGAGATGGCGCAGCGCATCGAGCAAGGCTTCGGCTTTTTCCGCGGGCAGGCAAAGGAACGCGTGAAAGAGGCGGGCGGCGACACCACCGTACAAGCGCTGCTGGACGGCATCACCCTCGATCGCAAGGGCAGCCAACTTCACGCCACGCTCGCGCTTCGCGGCACCGTGGAGCAGCAAGCGCACGCCATCGGGCAGCTAGCCGCGATCAGCATCGTAGCCACGGAGAAATACATCTTGAGCGCGAAGGCGGCGGAGGCAAAGTCCGTCTTGGCGCTCATCGTGAAGGCGCATCAACAGTCTTTTCGCGACGCGGAGACCGCGACCCCGAAAAAGCCGCGCAAGCTCGTTTCCTTGCCCTCGGTACCTGCCAGCGTTCCGCGTGGCGAAGCGTACCAAACCACGGCGGAAGAGTGGAAAAGCTGGGGCGCGATTCGCTTCACCCTCACCCAGCCGCAGCGCTTCCAGTACGAGGTCGTGGCCGCGAAAGACGGCAAGAGCGCGCAAGTCATCGCGCGGGGGGATCTCGACGGCGACGGTGAGCTCTCCGAACGAAGGCTGAGCATCGAGCTGGATCCCAAGACATATCAGCTCACCGCCAAAGGCTTGGACGAGACGAAGCCTCTCGAGTGAGCGCATGGGCTTCATTGCCCCGCTCCTGCTGGCGTTGCTGGTGCTGCTGTCGCTGCGAAACGAGCGGCGACCGCTCACCGGGCGTTCCTGGTTATTGCTGCGCTCCGTGCTCCCTTCGTGGCGCTTCTTCGAAGACGTGGAGCCGGGCCCTGAGCTTCTCTATTGCGTGGTGCAGGACGGTCACGACGGCGAATGGCGGCCCGTGCTCTCACCGCCCGTGCGGCGCGGATTCTTCCTCAACGCCGCCGGCAATCTGTACCTCGCTCAGCAGGCGCTCGTCGAGCAGCTCTGGTCGGAGCTGGATGGGGTCGCGGTCGACGACGCTCCTGGTTTGACGTCCTACCAGCTCGTGCAGCGGCTGATCTCGGGTCGGATGCGAGAAAAGGCTCACTATCGGTTTCGTCTAACATCGCCCGACGGCGTGGACTTCGAGTCCGGGGAGCATGCGTCTTGAGCTTGACGCAAGCCGTGAGCTGGAGCGAGCGGCTGCTGGGCTTGGCGATTCTGCTGCAGACGGTGGAGCTGCTGCAGCTACGCCGACATTTCTCGGATCGTGGAGTGTGGTCTTGGCCGGTGCTCCGCGGTGAGCACCGCGAGGTGCCGGCGCCGCTGCGCTTCCTGTTCGCTCTACTGCTGCCGGAGCGGCCATTTCTGGTCCTACTCGGGGTGCGCTTGCTCTTGGCCTTGGCGCTCGTGGGCGGGGTCGGTCTGGCCGCGCCCGCGCTGCTCGTGACGCAGCTTGCCATTGGCGCCCGCTTCCGCGGCACGTTCAATGGCGGAAGCGATTACATGACGGTCGTGGTTTTGCTCGGCGTCTCCGGCGCCGCTTGCTTTTCGAGCTCGCCTCGCGCCGTGAAGGCGTGCCTCGGGTACGTGTGTGTCCAGCTCGTTTTTTCGTACTTCATCGCGGGAGTCATCAAGGTCGCGCGTCCTCGCTGGCGGAGCGGCTCAGGGCTCGGGGTCCTCCTTGCGTCGAACCGCTACGGAGCGCCGCCTTGGCTGACACGGCCATTCCTC
The DNA here is from genome assembly GCA_029266615.1 of Polyangiaceae bacterium. Classification (GTDB taxonomy): domain Bacteria; phylum Myxococcota_A; class Polyangia; order Polyangiales; family Polyangiaceae; genus PMG-095. The sequence goes on along the minus strand of JAQSWN010000041.1, from coordinate 29,365 downwards.
GCCCGACCCTGGCTCGGCCGCGCCGCGACGTGGGCGGTGCTGGCGTTCGAGTGCGGCTTTCCGGCGGCGTTGCTCGGTCCACGCGTCGCCCTCGCGTTTCTCGGCGTGGGCGCGCTCTTCCACCTCGGCAACGTGCTCGCCTTCGGCTTGAACCGCTTCTTCTTCGCCTGGCTCGCGGCGTACCCGGCGCTTCTCTTCTTCAGCATGGAGCTGAGCTAGACTAGTGTAGTCACTAGGCTGACCCCATGTCCGCGAAGCTAACCTGGCCGGCGCCCGAGCGTAACAAGCAGCCCATCCTGGAGGTGCTCGCGCGCGTGGTGCCCCAAGCCGGCACGGTGCTGGAAATCGCGAGCGGCACCGGTCAACACGCGGCCCACTTCGCGGCCGCGCTGCCTTCACTGCTCTACCAGCCGACGGATTTGGAGGATGCGAACCTGGCGAGCATCGAAGCCTGGCGGCGCGACACCGCTCTCCCCAACCTGCTCCCGCCGCTGCGCTTGGACGTGTGCGACGACGCCTGGCCCGTCACCCATGTGGAGGTCGTGTACAACGCGAACATGGTGCACATCGCGCCTTGGGAGTGCGCGGTCGGCTTGTTCCGTGGCGCGGCGCGCCATCTCGTGCCGGGCGGCGTGTTGCTCATGTACGGGCCATTTCGCATCGCCGGCGCCCACACGGCGCCCAGCAACGAAACCTTCGACGCGGACTTGAAGCGGCGTGACCCGCGGTTCGGCGTTCGAGCTCTGGAAGACGTAGTGGCGCTGGCAGCCGAGCACGGGCTCGTCCACGTGGAGCGGCTCGACATGCCGGCCAACAACCAGAGCGTGGTGTTCCGCCGCCTTTGATGGGACGAGAGGCGTTGCGCCTGCGTCCCACCGGGCTACCACCGCTCCCATGACCCAACTCCACCGAGCATACGCGTTCGACCACGCCGCCTTCCGTGCGGAGCTCGCGCCCGTCCTCGAAGCGGCGCTGTCCACGGGTGACGCCGCGCCTCTCGCCGGCTTCATCGACGGACACTTGGACGCGCTCTCGGACCCTTACGAAGGCGAGCCGCTCGCCAAAGAGTGGCGAAAACTCCTGGAGTCCGGCGACGTGCAGGAGCTGGGAGACTTTGCCCTCACCAAATACTACGACGGGGATCTGGACATGGGGCTCGACGCCGACTGGCTCGAGGTGAAGGACGAGCTCACGCAAGCTGGCGCAAGCGTCGGGCTGCTGCTCGGAGCGCCGTTCGGCCCTTCCTCGCAGCCGTTCGATCCAGGCCGGCAGGGCTCGTATTTTCAGAGCGAAGCAGACGTAGCGCGCGCGCACGAGACGGCGACGCTACTCGCCACGCAGAACGCGAAGCTCGCGGACACGCTCGCCCCGCTGCTTGGTCTGCTCGCGCAAGCTGCGCGCCACGGCAAGGGTCTGTACGTTACGTTCTGATGAAAAGGTCGCTCACGGGGCCACAGCGCCTCGCGCACGGCCGCTCAGCTCAGCTCGCCTGACGGCGTCGCTCGGCTGGGTCGAAGCGGAAGTAGCTAGCAAGCTCGCGGTACAGCGCACCGTGTCGTCGCTCCAAAGCGAGCGGCTTCTCGAAGAACTGCTCCACGACGACGGCGAAGAATTCGGGCGCGTTGGTGGCGCCGTAAGCGTCGATGCTCGTCTTGCGGTGCCGGTCCACGGCCGTGACCAGCGCTTCGTACTCGGCGCTCGCCACCTTGGACCAGACCGAGTAGCGCTCGAAGCCGTCCAGCTCCGGCGTGCCGTCCATCGCGCCATCCGCCGCGTCCAGCTGGTGCGCGAACTCGTGGATCACGACGTCGTGGCCGTCTTCTCCGTTGGCGACGCCGCTCTGCACGGAGTCCCACGACAGCACCACCACTCCGCGCGTCCAAGATTCGCCGAGCCGCGCCTGCTCGTCCTCGATCGTAACGTATCCCTCCTGGCGCCGTTGCGGCGCGCGGTACGTCGAAGGGTAGACGATGATCGCGTCCAGGTCGGCGTAGAGCGGCTCGTCCAGCTCCACTCGCCACAGCACGAGCAGACATGCCCGCGCCGCCACCGCGACGCGCATCTCTTCCGTTACCTCGAGGCCGCCCGCGCCCTCGAAGCTTTTCTCCGAGTTGAAGACCCGCACGAGCGCCTCGAGCTTGCGGAGCTCGGGCTCCGTGAGCAGCTCAGCGCACGGAATGCGGCGCAAGAGGTGCTCTCGGAACGCAGGCGGAAATGGCTGAGCGAGGACCTCCGCGCGACTCAGGCGACGCCACCAATCGAACATAGCTGGAGCTTGCCACAACCAGCTGGTCGTGGATCCTTCCTACGCGGCGCCCGCGGCGCCCGCGGCGCCACGGGGCGCTGCGCTCAGCTCGCCGACGCCCTCTCCGTTTCGGACCGGTGAACCGTCACCTCGGCACGACGGGGACGCTGCCGCAATCTACGACCGAGAGCGTGGAGTCCATTCGGAAGTGCGAGCCGTTCGAGTGGCGTTCGGCGTGGAAGAGATCCAGCGGATAGACGCCGCCCTTCTCCAAGCCGAGCTCCGCGGCGTGCTCGTCCAACACGATGGTGTCTTCGAGCTGGGAATGAAGACCCCCCAGATCCATCGCCAGCTTTCCGTTGATGAAGGCCCAGACGTCGTCGTCACCTTTGAACGTGAAGGATTCGCCGCCGGAATACTTGAACTTGATGTGGAGCTCGGTCGTGAAAGCGTAGTTGTGCGGCTTACCGTCTAAGCCCTGAAACGTGTCCTCCCAGCCCGCGCCGTCCATGGGCACGAAATTTTCGCTGCGGAAGGAGACGACGTCTCCCACCCCCGTCGGCTCCATCTTGAAATAGAGGAGGAAGGTTTGGTTGACGTTGGGCGTGTCGCGGTACCATTGATCGAACGTGGCCTTGTCGGTTGTCTGACGACCGGTAGGGCACGATGCTGGATCCGGCATCAGCTCGCACCGAGAGGCGTACACGGGCTTCGAGTCCGCCCCCAGCGTCTGTTCGACGAGCCCCGGGATGACTACTTGACCGCCGAACGATTCGAAGTCCGGGTGGCGATCGGGATCCTTGCTGCGGAAGTCCCGCACCACCCCGACCAACGTGCCGCAACCTTCGTTCCCGTTCACGCCCACGTTGGGGCCGCCCGCGCTGCTCAAGTCGTCGATGCGGTCCCCGCGCTTGTAGCCGCCGGATTCGGTCTTGATGATGCCGGTGAGGGGCGGGAGGGCGGCGCCGGTGCCACCGCTACCGCTACCGCCCGTCGTTGCCGGCGGCTCGAGTACGAGGCTCGTGCCAGCGGTGCCCGGAACGCTGCTCGCGCTCCCCGCACTACCGCCCGCGCTCACCGGCTCGGGCTGGCTCGCGACGCCGGATGGCGCCGGGTCGCTCGAGCTACATGCCGCGAGCGCGACCACGGACAAGAAACTGAGCGCGTGACCCGCGCGGCAACGTAAATTCATGAGCTGGCTCCACTCCACAGGATGAGTGACTGCACCGTAGCGGTGTTCGCAGCGTGAGCCAACCGTGGCGCGACGCGCGTCGTCAGTTTCGTTCACGGCAAAAAGATGTGGCCGCTTAAGCGCTCCGCCGAGAAAACCAAGGAAACGACGCTCATCGTGTTTATCGCCGGTGCATGTTGTCGCGAATTGGCTGCATCCGTGTTTCCCGACGTGGAGGTGCGGATGCCGAAACGTGGGCTGCGCTCGCAGAAGCGGCAGAGTCGACGCGGGCTTGCCCTACTTTGCTCAGCCGCCGGAGCCCGACGCCAGAAACGATCTCGCGCTCCCGCTACCGTCATCCTCGAGAGTTACGACTCGGCATGTTCGCGCTCGCGACGACGCTGCTCAACCCACGCTGTCCGTGGAGGCGCCACGAGCACGGCGCCACAGCTTCCATCCTCCCGCGGCGAGCACGCCGACGAGCAGCGCGGCGCCGAGCAACTCCTCCAAGTGCGCGGCACGCGCAAGCGCCTGATTGATGACGGCTCCTAGGGCGTAGCCGGCGCCGCCAACTGCCGCCGACCACGCGGCGCCGCCGAGGGCGTTGAGCCACGCGAAGCGCACCTGCGAGAAGCCACTCGCGCCCAGCAGCGCTGGCGTGACCGTGCGGATACCCACAACGAACCGAAAGCCGAGCACGAAGAGGTCGCCGAATCGCAGCAGGTGCCGCTGGACGGTCCCGGCGCGGCGCTTCCACTCCGGGCGGCGGTCCAAGAACGGCTGGCCGTAGCGGCGGCCGAGCTGAAACCAAAGCTGGTCACCGGCCACGCTGCCGACGAAGGCGCACAGCATGACCCAGGGCAAAGACAAGTAGCCACGGTGCGCGAGCGCGCCCGCCGCCACCAAAATCGTCTCACCCTCTAAGAACGTCCCGCCGACCACCGCCAGGTAACCCCAACGCACGATCAGCGCTTCGAGCATCTAAGACGAGCATATCCGTTAGGGAAGCTCTGGCCAGGGCGCAGTCTCACCCTTACATTGCGCCCATGGCCGAAACCCCGTCCGTCAGGCCCCCGCCTAGCCGCTCCTCGGCCAACCTGGGTCCGCCCGAAGACCGCGTGAGCCGGCCGCCGCCCTGGCGTACGGAGGGTTTACCGCCTGACAAGGCGAACGGGACGCCACCTAAGCAAGAGCGTAATTGGGGCAAGTTCCTGGTGCGCGCGCTGCTCGTTTACGGCGCGGTCTTCGCTTTCCTGACCGTTCAGGACCACATGTCGGGTCCGGAAGCGATTTCCTACACCGAGTTCGACAAGCAGGTCGAAGCGAAGAACGTCGGAGAGGTGTTCGCCCGCGGCTACACCATTCAGGGCGAGCTGCGAAAGCCGAAGCCGGTTCCGCCGGACTCCAAGCCGAAGCAGCCCGGCGACTACAAGCGCTTTTCCACCGAGCGCCCTGTCTTCGCGGAAGACGACTTGCTCGCCCGCCTGGCCGCCGGCGGTGCCACCGTGAGGGCCACTCCGCTCGTGGAGGAGCGTGGCGCGCTCGCCAACCTGCTCCTCTCCTTCGGCCCGATCCTGCTTCTGGTCGGCTTCTACTTTTGGATGTTCAAGCGTCAGCAGTCGGCGATGGGCGGTCTGCTCGGCGGCGGCAAGCAACGCAAGCCCGTAGATCCGGAGACCGTTCGCGTCACGTTCGAGGACGTCGCTGGTATCGACGAGGTCGAAGACGAGATCCAGGAGGTCGTGGACTACCTGAAGCACCCGGAAAAATACCGGGACCTCGGCGCGCGCGCCCCCAAAGGCGTGCTCTTGAGCGGTGCGCCCGGCACCGGAAAAACCTTGCTCGCGCGGGCCACCGCCGGGGAGGCGGGCGTGCCGTTCTTCTCCGCCAGCGCGTCCGAGTTCATCGAAATGATCGTCGGCGTGGGCGCGAGCCGCGTGCGGGAGCTGTTTCAAGCCGCGCGTGAGGTGGCACCGGCCATCATCTTCATCGACGAAATCGATACGATCGGGCGCTCTCGCGGCGGCGCGCGCGCGGTGGGCGGCCACGACGAGCGCGAGCAGACGCTCAACCAAATCCTGACGGAGATGGACGGCTTCTCTGGCTCGGAAGGCGTCATCGTCATCGCCGCCACGAACCGCGCCGACGTGCTGGACGCGGCGCTGCTGCGTCCCGGCCGCTTCGACCGCACCATCACCGTACATGCGCCGGACCAGGCGGGTCGCCTCGCCATCCTCAAGGTGCACGCCAAGAAGGTAGCGATGGGCAGCGGCTCGGACCTGGAGCACATCTCGCGCATCACTCCCGGGATGACGGGCGCGGAGCTGGCGAACTTGATCAACGAAGCGGCGCTGCTCGCCGTGCGCCGACGCCTCTCGTCGATCAGCCTCGCGGAGCTGACCGACGCGCTGGAAAAAGTCCAGCTCGGCACTGCCCGCAAGGTCGTGATTCCGCCCGAAGAGCGGCGCCGCACCGCGTATCACGAGGCCGGCCACGCCCTGCTCGGCATGCTTCAACCCGGCGCGGACCCGGTGCGCAAAGTATCGATCATTCCGCGCGGGCGCGCGTTGGGCGTCACTCTGTCCACGCCGGATGCGGACCGTTATGGGTACGACGCCATCTACCTAAAGGGCAAAATGATTGGCGCGCTCGGAGGCATGGCCGCCGAGCAGGTCGTGTTTGGCGTCGTGACGACCGGCGCCGAGAGCGACCTCCAAATGTGCACTGGCATCGCCCGGTCCATGGTCGGGCGCTGGGGCATGTCCGAGCGCATTGGCCCCGTTTCCGTGTTCCCGCCCGACGGCGACCCGCGCATGATGGGCGTCGCTGAAGAGACGCTGGACGCGGTAGACCAAGAGGTGCGGCGGCTGATTGAAGACTCCTATCGCCGCGCGGTCCAGCTTCTCACGGAGCACCGCGCCAAGCTGGACAACATCGTCATCGAGCTCCTGCGGAGCGAAACTTTGGACGAGGACGCGGTCTACGCTGCGGCCGGGCTGCCGCACGTAAAGACGACGGCGCCCGTTGTTCTAGCGGCCCCAGGCGCAGCGTAGCGGGAGCGACATCGCGAGCACGTTTGACGGCGCTACGCGCAGCTCCTACCGTCGGGAGTCTGCATGGTGAGCTGCCCTCGCTGCGGAGCCAACATCGACCCTTCGGCGTTGGCCTGTCCGTATTGCCAAATCCAAACCGCCTACGGCCGTCAACAAGCCGAGCGGTACGCGGCTCATCAGCAGCACACCGCGCAGACCGAGCAGGCGCAGCGCGCACATGAGCGCGGGCAGCGCCAAGCGGCCCTGGGCAAGAAAGGTCAGCACGCGATGATTTGGTCGCTGGCCGGAATGTTCACGTGCTGCTTCCCGGCCGGCATCGTCGGCTTGGTGATGGGTCTCAACGTGAAGAGCGCCGCCAAGCGGGAAAACATGGTGGCGCCGGGGGCGTCCACTGTCGCGGTGGTGGTCGGCTGTTTCTCACTCCTGCTCTTCGGTGGGGCGGTCGTCATGTACGTCCACGACAGCCGCCGGACGGACGCGCGCATTGCCCAGCTGCAAGCGCAGGTGAACGGCGCCCTCAGTGGGGAGCGGCTGGAGCAGCCTCTGGCTTGCGCACTGACAGAGCTTACGCTCTTGAAAGAGGGCTTCGCAGGGACGAGCGGCCTCAGCATCGACGACTTCGAGTGCAACGGGAAGGTAGACCAGGATGGTGAGCGCGCCCGCCTGCAAGAGGTGCGGTTTCGCACGAGCTCCAGCGAGCGACGCAACGTCGCGGCCTGTCTGACGCGCGGCGCGCGCTGGAGCGTGAAGGAGCTGCGTGAAGACGGTAGCTGCGAGCCGCGCGTGGCGGCGCCGAGCGCGACGCCGTCCGCGCGCGCGCGCTGAGGCGCTTGAGTTGTGGGCCCGACGTCTACGTGCCGTTCAAGTAGGAGCTTGGTTGCTCACGATCGATGCGAAGAACGGTGCCGCGGCTTGGGCTTCTTCGGGCGTGAGCGTGGGCAAGCCATTCAGCGTCTCGCACCAGGGCAAGCGGCTCTCCACGCCAACTTGGATCACCGGAGGCACGCGCGACGGCTCGTCCAACGAGGCGATCGTCACTTCGGGAGCGGCGTCGTCTCGCTCGTAGGTCAGCGGTGTGCCGCACTGCGCGCAGAAGCCCCGCTGCACTTGGTTGGAGCTGCGAAAGCGCTTCGGCTCCGCCGCTAGCCAGCGCAGACCACGCGCCGTGACGAACGGCGCAAACGCATTGCCGACCGCACGCTGGCACATGCGACAGTGGCAAATAGAGGCGCGCCCCAGCGTTTCGACTTCGTAGCGCACCGCTCCACACTGGCATCCACCCGTCCACGTCTCATTCATGGTCCTGACTCTAACAGCGTAGTTCGGGAAGCCGCGCGGACGGAGCGCCGCCAGGAACGTCGCTTGCCGCCAACCACTCCGCACTCGAAGCGCGCGCGGGGCGGCCTTTGCTTTGCGCTCACACTGTAGGGTGACGCCAGCGCCAACGCGCGCGACACTGCGCAGAAACGAGCGAAATGCGCGAGGTCAGCGGAGCCCGGCGACGTCAATTGCCACAGGCGCGACCTTTTCCTACGTCGTGATTTGGCGTCGAGAGCGTTGGCGCGGCCGGCGGGAACCTGGACGGCGCTGGCATATCGCTTGCTCCAGCGTCAGCGCACCCATGTCTGCGAGCTCGTCTACGCCCACCCGCGACTCAGGCAGCGGCTTGAGCGGACGCGACGACGCCCCGAGCTTGCTGCCGGGTGAAGTGCTCGGCGGCAAGTACCGCATCGAAGCGCGCCTAGCCGAAGGCGGCATGGGTGTGGTCATGCGCGCGACCCACTTGGATCTCGACTGCGCGGTGGCCATCAAGTTGCTGCGCTCGGAGCTCAGCACCAACGAGGACGTGGCGGCGCGGCTGCTCGCGGAGGCACGCATCGCGGCCAGCCTCCGCTCCAAGCACGTCAATCGCGTGTTGGACGTGGGGCGCACGACGGCCGGAGTGCCCTACCTGGTATTGGAGTACCTGGAGGGCAGCGACTTAGGCGGCTATCTGGAGCGCCGAGGCGCGCTACCTGTCTCGGAGGCGGTGGATTACTTGCTGCAAGCATGCGAGGCGCTGGCGGAGGCGCACGCCATCGGCATCGTGCACCGCGATCTCAAGCCCGAAAATTTGTTCCTCGCCGAGGAGGCCGACGGCGGCTTCGTGCTCAAGGTGCTGGACTTCGGCATCTCCAAAGCGCCCGCCAGTCGCCGCGGGCGCAGCGTCACGAATCCTTTCGAGGTCGTCGGCTCTCCCACGTACATGTCCCCCGAGCAAGTGCGCGGCGGCAACGTGGACGCGCGGACCGACGTGTGGGCGTTCGGCGCCGTACTGCACGAGCTGTGCACGGGCGATATCTTCTTCGACGAAGAGTCCATCACGTCCACGTTCAAGCGCATCCTAGACCCACGCGACATGCCCGCGCCGCTGGAAGGCGGAGAGGAAGCTGCGCGCGTTCACGAAATCATCGTGCGGTGTCTGCAGCGAGAGCCCGAGCAACGCTTCCAAGACATGGTGGAGCTGGCGCAGGCGCTTTCTCCGCTCGGCTCCGACGCGCTACAGGCCGCACGTGTGGCGAAGGTGGCGGCGGCGGCGCGGGCGCGGGTCATCGCGCTCGGCAGCGCCAACGCGCCGTTGGCGGGGACGCCACTCGCGCTCACGACGTCGAGCGTCGACTCGTCGCTCATGGCCGGTGTGCCCCGGTTCGCGCCGAAGCGGCGCTGGCGAGCTTGGAGCATCGTCGCTGCCGCGGCGGTGGCCGCTGCCGTGAGCGGCGCGCGGCACTTCACCTCGACTCCAACCATGGCGGCGCTTCCGCCGACGCTCGTCCCCACGGCGGTTCGAGCCTCCGGTACGACGTCGCTGCTTCAAGAGCCCACGGTGGAGCGACCAGCAATGGCTCCGGTTGCGATGCCCCCTGCGGCCGAGCCCCCTCGCCCCGAGGTGCCCGCGCGGCCGAGCTGGGGCGCAGTGCCGCCTGCGCGCCCGACGACGCCGATCGGCACGCCGTCGGCGCCGGCACCGGCACCGGCACCCGTGCACTGGGAGCCAGCGCGCGCTCAGCCTTCTCCGCTGCCGACGGCTGAAAAAGAAGATGAGATCGAGCCGGCCGTGCCGCACGCGGAGCTCGCCGCCCGCGAGGAGGCGTCCTCCGCCACGCCTTCGGCGGCCGCGGACGTGCCGCCCCCCACCACCACGGCTCCCAGCCACGCTTCGTTCGATGCGTGGGATCCGACGACGTTCGGTGGACGGAAGTGACGCGTAGAGCCGTCGTCGCCGCGGGCGCGCTGAGCGCGCTCTTGGCCACGTCACCGAGCGCACGCGGCCAAGACGCCAGCACTGGCGCTGGCGCCGTCACCGCGTCGGCGCGGGCGAGCGCCGAAGCGCTGTTCGAAGAAGGCGTACGACTCACGGAGCAGAACCAGCTCGAAGAGGCTTGCAAGAAATTCGAGGCGAGCGAAGCCTTGGACGTCGCGGTCGGTACTCTGCTGCGCCTGGCGGATTGTCGAGAGCGCACCGGGCGCTTGGCGAGCGCTTGGGCACGTTTCCGCGAAGCGGGCTCGCTCGCCGAGACACAGGGGATGAAGGATCGCGCCCGCATCGCGGCCGTGCGGAGCGCGGCGTTGGAGCGGAAGCTCGCACGAGTCGTGCTGGAGGTCCCGTCGTCGCCGCCTGCCGGCTACACGTTGAAGCTCGGTGAGCTCACGGTGCCGAGCGGCAGTTGGGGCACGCCCCTGCCGCTCGATCCCGGCACCGTGAGCGTGGAGGCGACGGCGCCGGGTCACCTGCCCTACCGCCGCTACCTCGCAATCCCGGCCGAGGACGGCGCGCGCGTGAAGGTGACGATACCGCCCCTGGAGCCGCGACGCGCCCGGGTCACGCCACCTGTCGTGGTGCCTGTGGATCAAGAGCCCCCGCTTCCGAAAAGCAGTGAAGAGACTGACCGTGGGTACGGGGCGCGCGTACTCGGTTTGAGCCTTGCCGCCACCGGCGGCGTCGGGCTTGCCGCGGGCGGCGTCCTCGCCATCGTTGCCAGGAAACGCCACCAAGACTCGCTGGGTCACTGCTCGGGAGCGCCGCGACAATGCTCGCCCCAAGCCGACCAGCTCGAAGACGAGTCCGACCGGCTCGCCACGTACGCCGCCGCGTCCGCAGCTATTGGCGGGGGACTGCTGATCGCCGGCCTCGTCGTTTACTTTACGGCCCCCACCTCGACCAGCCGCGAGCGAGTTGCGCTCGGTGTCTCCCCCGACGCGCGCGGCGGCTGGTCGCTGCAAGCCGCCGGCACCTTCTGAGGCGTACCCCGAGCGCTGCGTGGGTCCGAGCTGCGCGAGCGCCGACGCTTTCGTACGAAGCTCACGCCGTCCGAAGCCTACCCGGAGGTTCGCGCGCGAACGGCGCGTCCGCAGAGCTCATCACGACGCGACCTCAGACGCGACCGCCGACCTGCGCACGCTAGAAGGCGTTCGCGTCCACTCCTGGCCATGCAGTGTTTCGGCGCCGCCCAGGAGCGCCCGCGAGAAGAACGGATCGAGAATCGCGCCGAAGCGCCGAGCTCGCTCGCACCTTTCGCGCACAACCTCGCTCGCCGATTCGTACGGACGAGCGAAGACGTTTTGCTCGCGTGCAGCGCTTCAACGTCTCGCGATCTCGCGCACGTAAATGCGTTTACGGCTGCGCGCGCGAGCGACTGTCACGCGACGAGAACGGTCGCAAATGATCTCAAAAATCCCCCATTTCCAGCGCATTTTGCGGATCATCGGCTCGATGGCTGAGCGCGTCGAAGAGGTGACCGGTCGGCCGATGACAGCCGTTGCGCACGCGACACTGCGTTGAACAGCTCCACTCATTGGAGTGATGCTTGGACATGTCATGGTGATTGCGCCACGCGCTCGTCACCCATCGACCTACAATCAACACTCTTGGGGGTGGACGTCTTGCAGGTAGGATGTTAAGGAGTAGTGGCGACTGAAAAACCGAAGTGTGGGAGCGACTGCGCGGTTGGTTGGCCGTGCAGGCGGGTGTGGCAACGAGCTCTTTTTAGTGTTTCGGAACGCGCAACGCACGTCACGTGCGTCTGCGTGAAAGGCGGAGCTTCGTCGTCGCACGACACCGGCGCCCTGCGCCGAGCATTCAAAAAAGCGATTCGACTGGGGATTGAGATCAAACGTGCTTGAGCGAAGACCAAAAGCAGGTCTTCACGCGTTCGAAACATCGAGCTTGCGAATACATTCTTCGCCGAGAGGGAATTTCCTATGAATGACGTGTTGAGGCACAAGGTCGTGGTTGGGGGCCCGAAGAACGTCGATCTGAAGACGTTGGTCGCCGTCGCGCGCTACGGGGCTCCTGTTTCGCTGGACGAAGAGAGCCGCGCCAGCATGAAGGAGAGCCACGCGTTCTTCACGAGCAAGGTGGAGAGCCGCGTACCCATTTACGGCCTCAACACTCAGTTCGGGGACCAAGTCGTGCTCTTGGACAAGCACCTCGACGACTACGAGGGAGAGAGCTATCAAAACTCACTCAAGAACCGGCAAAATAGCCTGATCAAGTCGCACAACTGCGGCATGGGAGAGCTGGCGCCGACGGAAACGGTCCGCGGGGCGATGCTACTACGCTCTCGCTGCATGTCGCGCGGCTACTCGGGGGTCCGTCCCGACGTCGTCGACGCGTACTTCGACTTCTTGAACCGTGGCATCACGCCGGACTGCTTTCGCTACGGCTCCATTGGTGCCAGCGGGGACCTCGTGCCGCTCGCCACGATCGCGGCCGCGGTCGTCGGCGAGGACGTTCAGGTCCGCTACGACGGGCGGTCTCTTCCCGTGCGCACGCTCCTCGGCCAGCTCGGGATGTCGCCCCTGCAAATCCAAGGGCGCGAAGGCTTGGCGCTCATCAACGGCACTTCGTTCATGAGCAGCATCGCGGGACTCGCGCTGTACGACCTGAAGAACCTGTTCGACTCCATGATGTCCGTCATCGCGATGGCGCTGGAGTCGTTGATGGTGATTGAAGACGGCTACCACCCCATCGTGCATGAGCTCAAAGGCCATGTCGGGGAGCTCGCGGTGGCGGAGCGCATCCGCGGCTCTTGGACGGGCAGCAAGCTCATCCGCGATTTGCACAAGGCCCGCTCGGAGAGCACGACCGAAATCGGTGTGCAGGACTACTACTCGCTCCGCTCGGTGGCGCAGGGCTTCGGCGTGTTTCACGAAAATTTGGCGCGCGCCACCCAGTGGATAGAGTCCGAGATGAACTCGGTGAACGACAACCCCATCGTCGTCCCGGAGCACCAGCAGGTGTACCACACCGCGAATTTCATGGGCTACTACGTGAGCTCCGCGAGCGATATGCTTCGTGCGGACATCGCGCAGGCCGCAACGTGGATTCACGCGCTCGTCGCCAACCTGGTGCATCCACGCAAGAACCGCGGCTTGCCGGTGAACCTCGTCGAAGACCCGACGAACTACAGCGGGTTTAGGCCCATTCAGATCTTGGCGGCGTCGCTCACGGTGCAGACGCGCAAGCTGGCGCAGTCGCACGCCTCTTTCGTGCTTCCCACCGAGGGCGACAACCAGGACGTGAACAGCCTCGGCACGCACGCCGCGTTCGACCTCCGCGCGTCGGTGGCTCACCTGCAAGAGCTCACGGGCATCTTGCTCATGGCCTCATCTCAAGCGCTGGAGCTGCGCGGCCTGGACAAGGCGGGCGGCAAGAGCCGCGCAGTGGTGGAGGAGTACCGCCGCACGGTGCCGTACCTGCGGGAGGACCGCCTCGTTCACGGTGACTTGGTCGCGACGGTGGAAGCGATGCAGCGCATGGCTTCGCTAGGCCAAGAAGCGCCCGTGGAGGAGCCGAGCGCCAGTGAGGAGTCGTTGCGACGTACTTCGGCCGTGTTTCTCAAGGCGACACCGCACGCGCTCCCCGAAGAACCCCCGCTGGAGGGCACCTCGACCGGCTCCCGAAGGTGACCTGATGAGCGAAGCGAAGAAGGACCTCACCGGACTCATCGGTAAGCATCTCATCTACACGTACGACAACGGCTGGCAGTACGAGATCTACGTCAAAAGTGAGACGCACTTCAGCTACCGCATTCACAGCGGCATCGTCGGCGGTCGCTGGGTGACGGACCAGGAGGCGCACATCCTGGACATCGGCGACAACGTCTACAAAATCTCGTGGGACGAGCCGACGGGCACGACGGTGAGCATTGCCATCAACCTGACGCGCCGAAAGCTGTACGGCACCATCTTCTTTCCCCGGTGGATCGCGGACGACCCGACGAAGACCATCTGCTACCAGAACCAACACCTGGAGAAGATGCGGCAGTATCGCGACGCGGGGCCCACCTACCCCAAGCTCGTGATCGACGAGGCCGCGACGATCACGTTCGTGGAAGATTGCGGTCCGCATCGCAGCGACGTCATCGACCGCCCTTCGTACGAGCTACCGCCGGGCTACACGGACCGGCACAACTGAGCGGCGGCGAGTCACGGGGGCGCAAGCGCCTTCGTGACTCGCAACCGGTGCGTCAGCGGCCCTTGGCCTTATTCACGGCTTCGATCATCCGCGGGATCGCCACGGAGATGAGGATGCCGAGGTTCGCGCGCTTGTTGTCGACCAGCATGCCCTGAAGGAGCGTGCCGTGGTTGAGGACAGCCGCGGTGTGATTGCCCTCCAGGTCGATGAGGTAGTAGCGACCGAGCGGCGGGAAGTTGGAGTCCGCCATCGAGCCCTCTAGCTCCGCGGTGATCCGCGTGAACAGCGCGACCGCCACCGGCTGCTGATTGAAGCCAGCGAGGGAAAGGCCGTCCACGCGGTCCCAAATGTCGGTGGCGACGAGCCCGTCACGCAGCACGTTGCGGAGGTCTTGAACGGCGAGGTCGAGTAGCTTGGTGTCAATCATGGGTCTTTCCGAGTAGTTACAGGCCGCGCACCGTGACTTCGAGCGCTTCTTTGAGCTGATTGAGGGCTTCCGTGGACAGCGCTTCGGCGCCGACGGTTCCAAGACAGAACCCGCCGCGCTCCGTGCGTGTCTCCACCCAGGACATCATGTTCGTGCCGAGCCACAGCGCGCCCGCGGTGGCGTCGACACCAGGGATGCTGCGAACACCCATCAGCGCCGAGAGGAGCGGCCCCACGAGCGCCACGTGCGCCTCGGAGATGCCGTGGGCGGCGAGGGTGAGGCCGTTGTCGTCCGCGACGAACGCGCCCGTGCAGCGCTGATGATCGAGCGTCCACGCCATGAGCGCGTCCAAGCGATCCGACGGGTTGTCGGACGAATGCTCGAGCTTGGGCACCACCGCCGGCTCGGGCGCGACCACGATGGGAGGCGGCGGGGCGGGGGCGGGCACGGAAGCGCGGGCGGGCGGCGTCGAGGGACGCGCGGCCGGGGCGCGGACGGCGCGGGCCGCCGCGGTCACGCGTGTGAGAGCGGCCGCGACGCGACGCGGAGCCGTAGCCCGCGCCAATAGCCGCGCCACGCTCTCGGGATCAGTCCACGAGACGGATCGGTCCGCCATCATTGTCTCCTTCCACGATGCCGAGCCTCGCCTCGATTTCCGCGACGAGGCTGTCGAAAACGGCCGCCACACCAGGTGGCCGACGGCTGAGTAGACCGAGCGGAACACCCGCGCGGCTTGCTTGCAAAAACGTGTTGTCTCGCGGGATGGCGGTTTCGAAGACGAGGTCACGGTACAGCCCCCACAGCTCCTCGAGCGATGCGAGCACCACCGGGTCCCGGAAGGAGCTCATGTTGCCCACGACGCCGAGTAACGAGCAATCGCCGCCGGCGTCCCGCAGCTGCCCGAGCAGCTCGATGAGTCGCGGCAGCGAGCGCAGCGCGAGCGGCTCGCATTGCGCGACCGCCACCACGCTCTCCACCGCCTCCAGCGCGAGGCGCGTCATGCCACCAAGGCCGGCGGGGGTATCGAAGATGACGACGTCGTACTCTTGTTGGCTCCGATCCACGATGCGCCGGAGCGTGTCGTGCTCGCGCGCCGTCTGCGCGAAGCTGTCTACGTCCAGAGCATCGACCGGACCCATCGGTAGGATTTGAAGCTCGGGAAGGCGGGTCTTCACTGCCGCCGCCAGGGCCGCCTCGCTACTCCCGACGTTTTCGGCGAGACCTGCGCGATCACCGACGCCGTCCAGTGACAGGCCGATGGCGCCTTGAGGATCCGTGTCCACGAGCAAGGTGCGCGAGCCTCGACGAGCGAAGGCGTAGGCGCAGTTGAGGGCGGTCGTCGTCTTGCCGACGCCGCCTTTGAGGCTGGCGAATGCGATGGATAACGTCATCTAGAAAAACCCAATTTGCGTAGCTGCTCCAAGTTGGCACGCACGAGGTGGCTTCCGGGATCGAGCTCGGACAGCACCGAAAGCACGCGGCCGGCTTCTTCGTAGCTGCGCGTCATCAGCAGCCGCCGCGCTTCGTCGTTCAGTTGCTTCACGCGCACGGCGAGCTGTTCCGGGGTGGCGAGTGCGGCTTCCATTTGCGCGGGCGAAAGCGACTCCGGCAGCAGCACCTGGCCTTCGTCGATGCGACGCAGAGACTCTAGCACCAGCTCGTGCAAACCTTTGAAGATGGTGCGCTCTTTGCGCGAGCCACTCGCGGAGCTGACCCGCGCGCGCATCTCGGGGCGGATCAGTCGCGCGAACGCTTCTTCGCCGACGCCCAGCGCATCGAACGCGGTCCAAACCTCACCGCTTCGCACCTCGATGACGCCCACGTCGCTGCCCGCGCGATTCAGCACGAGGATGTGCGAGCCACCGGACATGCAAATCATCTGCAAGAAGTCCACCGGCATGAAGCTCGCGTGCGGGTGGGAGGACGGCACGATCAGCGAGCGCGCCATCATCACGAGGGACTCTTCGGCTACGGGACGCGCGGTGCGCGTCACCCCGTCCGAGGCGGGAGGGTCATCCCCCGCGTCGAGCGCGAGAACCACGCGCTTGGTGCGCGACAGTAGCTGCTCGATGGCGTCTTCGGGCGCGCCGGAGAGCGAGCGTGCGTACAGCACGAGGCCGACGTCGGGGACGTCGTCCAAAACCTGAGTGAGCTCCGGCCAACTGGCGGCGCCCAGCGCGCTCGCCGGCGTCTGATCGGCAACGATGCGAATGCAGCGCATTCGCTCGCGAAGATCAGGATCTGCGACGACCACCAGACTCATTCACGCGCGGCTTTCGAGGTCTCGACGCGCGCGACGCAGCATGACGTCCGCCGAGCTGTCCCCCGGCCTGATCCTTCCGCACTCTTCGAAGGCCGTTACCGCGTCCGCAAAGCGCTGCTGGATGAAGGCGGCGGTGCCCCGCGCGAAGGCGGCACGGTACTCGCGCGCCTCCGGAGAGTCGTCTACTTTCATGGACGCGGGCGGCGGCATGGAAGAGCCGCTGCGCGCCGTTTCGGGGACGGGCTCTTCGCTCGGCGTGATCACCTCCACGTGCGGGATGGACGCCGGGATCGCCTCCATCGGTCGCCGACCGGAGCTCGGCTCGCCGCTCGCGGCTTTGGGAGCGTACATCTCCACGAGCACCTGCAAGGTGCGCAGCCGACCGAGCGGGCAAATCTCGGCGAGGTCGCCGTAGCTAGTGACGCCGTCGATGTAGCGTGAGAGCAGGACCATGTCCGGCGAGCGCCCCGCCGCCGGCGCCATCTGCTTCGCGACTTGGTCGAGCCCGCCCAAACGCTTGGCGTACGCGCCGACCAAGAACTCCTTGACCTGATCGATGCCCTTCTGGAGCTCCACGCTACCCGGAGACTCGGCGCGCGCTTGGTACAGACGAGCGAGAGCTTCCTCGTAGCGCTTCTCGCGCAAGAGCACGAGCACGTCCGAGCGCACGAGCGCTGCGCTTGCTTCAGCACCAGGTGTCATCGCGAGAGCCAAGTCGCACCCTGAATAACGTTCCGCACGACCGAAGACATTACCTCAGGGTTGCCTTCAGATGTGTGTTTCAGTTCATCGAAAGAGCGATGCTGCCTGCTCTTCAGTAACCTGCTCTATCCGCGGTCTCGGTCTTGACCCTCGCTCGTAGGCCTCTCCTACCTCGCTTACCTCGCTCCGAGCGCGCTAACTCCACCCCTATAAGAGACGAATGAGACGTTCGTAAGTCAGTTGCGGCACGGCCTACCTTTCACATTTGCAAGAGGCGATTTGCCGAGCGCGGAAAAAGCAACCCGATGCAGTTGGTTTCCGCCCAGTTCAACATCCGCGCGATGGGGACGTGACGCAAATGCAGCGCACATCTGCGAGGTAGGGGGACAGTCTCCATACCACTCCTCTTATAGTTGGTCGTGTCGGGTCGCGTCGCACGCGGCGCCTCAATCGCGAGCGACCCTCCGACCGGTCGGGATGGTGCTCGCGATCTCCTCTCACTGCGTAAGGAAGCGCCAGATCTCACGGGGCGACGGCTCGTAGAACCCGAGGTAGTGGTCGCCACCGCTCACGGTCCAAAGCTCGACCGTTCCGTGCTCACAGCTGCCGTAACGAGAGACGCGCGTCTCGTTGCCCGGATAGCGCTTCTCCAAGCTCAGCGCGTCGCCGGGCACGGCGTCCCCACGGCACCCCAGCCGCGCCGCCCAGTCCGCGAACGTTTGCGCCGCCGACGCGTGCTCCGGCAAGAGCGGCATATTGAGGAAGTGACCGCCGCGGTAGGAGACGATCGGATCGGCGTCGCCGTGCACCTCGAGAACGCGGAGCTGCTTCGGAGTGCGGCACGTCACACGCTCCAGCGGGCCCGCGCCGGAGATGCTCACGACGCCGCGCAAGAGCTCCGGGGCTTCGCAGGCAAAGCGGTGGGCCATGAAGCCTCCGTTCGAGATCCCGCCGAGGTAGACGCGCTCCGCGTCCAGCTCCGGGTGCTCGCGGAGCGTGCGCTGGAGGAGCTCCGCGAGCGCCGCCACGTGGTCCACGCGTTGGCCGGTGAAATTGCAGCAGCTTGGCCCTGCGTCCCAGAAGCGACGGCCCTGAGCGTCCATCGGTCCGTTCGGCGCCATCCACGCGATGCGCTGCTCGGCGGCAAACTTCGGCCAGTCCGTACGTCGCTCGATGTCTTCAGCCGACGTGCCGATGCTGTGCAGCATCAGCAGCAGAGGCGCCTTCTGCCCCGCGGCGAGCTGCTCCGGAAGATGCACGGGAGCCTCGAGCCGGGGCGGCGCGACCGGCGCCTGCAGCGGAGCTTCCAAAGGCCCTGCCGACGTGGAAGGGGCCCCGCTGGCTGCCGAGGCGGCCGACGCCGCTGCAGGCGCTCCCGCGGGCTCTACCGGGCCTTTGGACGCCACCGGCCGCTGCTCGCAACCAAGCAGGGGCGCCAGGCAAAACAGAGTCCAAGGCCAAAACGAACGCATGCCATACGGTAAGCAGCCGTCGTGCCAGGCGCGTTGCAGCCGTCCGGGAATCCCCCTACTCGGTTGAAAGGGTGGTTCGCACGAGCGACTGTGTGCTCCGTATCTGCACTCGTCCTGCCCGCGATTCCGAGTGGAATCCAATGTTGCTAAATGGCTAGCAGAGGTCACCACCGCAGCCTGAGCGTGCAGGAGCGCCTTGAGATACCTTCTCTCGTTGCCGCGAGGAGTGCACCAAACCATCCAGATGGGTGAGCCTCTTCGCCCTCACTTGGGCCAACGCTATCGACGTGCGCAGGAGCGCAGCGCAGCGCCCGATGAAGAAGCCGGTTAGCGTCGCGACCGCCAGCGAGCCATCACTGCTTCTGGCCGTAGCGGAATGATTGCGATCGAGCTCGCATCTGCGCGATGTGATGACCGCTCGCAGTGTGAGTCCATTCGCTCCAATGCAATCACCCAAACGTGCGAAGCGACATGCCACGTTCGTCCGCGGCGTCGCAGGCGCATTGAGATGTAGCCAGCTGCTCGCTCGTGCTCGAATGAATTTTGTACGCCGCGTGCGTCCGCTTCGATCCATCACTGATCTGGGTGATATTTTTCACAACTGCAATCCTCGACGGGTGGAAGTCCATGTTCGTGCTGAGACTCAGATGTCTTTCCGTCATGGCCCGCCTAATGCGGTCGTACGAGTCACACACACTATCGTGTTGGTGATTCCGCAATCGATGATGAGCCCCCGATTCGTGCTGTTGACGCCAGCGAAACATTCAACGTAGTAGCAGCCGTAGTCACGACTCATCGGTTTGCGACAGACGCGCGACGGCACTTGAGACCAATTGCCGATCGCCGCTATCGCGCCCCGATGGCCGGCAACAACTCACGCACCGCGAAAGCTACGATGGCGCATAAGTCTTCAGTTCATGCTGACGATCGGGCAAACGCTCGTTCCGAGTACCGCTCTGACGTCGAGATGGAGTCCGCTCCTGAATCGTACGTGGCCGAGCTGCGACCGCGGCCAGAGTCGCCGCCGTCGCGGCCCAAAGCTCCGCTCGTGGACGCGAGCGAAGCGCTGCTGCCAGCGGCGCATCGCCTGGTACGCGCGCTCGTGCAGTCGGGAGTGGACACCTTCTTCGGCATCCCGGGCGGCCCCGTATCGCCGGTGTTCGACGCAATCCTGAACACGCCGGGGGCGCGCCTGATCGAGTCGCGCCACGAAACCGGCGCCGCCTTCGCGGCCGCGGACTACCAGCGCGCGAGCGGCAGAACACCGGCCGTCGTGGTGACCGCGGGCCCGGGGGCGACCAACGTCGTGACGGGCGTGGTGTCGGCGCACTTGGAGCGCGTGCCGATGCTGGTCATCTGCGGAGACGTGGCTTGGGCCGCGGACGGCGGAAGACTGTTGCAAGACAGCGGCCCCGAAGGCATCGGGGTGGAGAGCATGCTCGCGAACGTGACCCGCGCGACGGTGCGCGTCTCGCAGGCCCGCACCGTGACGTCGCAAGGCTTGGCCGCCCTGGACGCAGCTCAGAACCCGCAGAACCCCGGCCCCGCCCTGCTCGTGCTGCCCATTCAGCTCGGCCGCGCCGTCACGGCCACGGGCACGGTATCCACGGCTCGCTCGGACTTCCAGGCCCGAGCTCCACGCCACTTGGTGGAAGCTACTGCGGACGCGTTGCTCGGCGCGCGGCGGCCTCTGCTCGTGCTCGGCGCCGCATGCCGGCCTCACGCGGCGACGATCCGCAAGCTGGTCGACGCGCTCAACATTCCGTTCGTCACGACGCCGCAAGCCAAGGGCGTCGTGAGCGAGCTTCACCCGCGCTCGCTTCGGCACGGCGGCCTCGCCGCCTCGCTTTGGGCGCGTGCCTACACCGGGCAAGGCGTGGACGTCGCGCTCGCTCTCGGTACGGACCTAGACGACTGCTCGGTAGGACCGACGCGCTACATCGCGGAGGGGGGCAAGCTCATCCACGTCGACTTGAATGCCGCGGTTTTTGGGCGGAATCTGCCGACAGAGCTGGGGGTCGTGGCGGACCTCGCCACCTTCGCGGAGGACCTTTACGAAATCGCGCTGCGCGAAGGCCTGCGTCACCCCACCGCGAGCCAGACCCTACGCGAGCTCCGCCAGACCCCCGCCTACGAGAAGCCGGACTTCGAGACCGACGCGAGCCCGCTCATCACCCCGCAGCGCGCGATCGCGGACCTGCAAGCTGCGGCCGGCCCGGAAGCAACGTTCGTGACGGACATCGGCGAGCACATGCTCTCGGCGCTCCACTACTTCACCGCCACCGGCCCCGACCGCTTCACCATTCACCTTGGACTCGGGAGCATGGGCTCCGGCATCAGCGGCGCGATCGGCCTCGCGTTGGCGCGGCCGGAGCGCCCCGTGATCTGCGTCTGCGGCGACGGCGGCATGCAAATGGCCGGTATGGAGGCGCTGGTCGCGCTCAAATACCGGCTGCCCATCGTGTACGCGGTGTTCAACGACGCGCGCTACAACATGGTGTACCACGGCTACCGCCAGGTGTTCGGACGCGAGGCGCAGTGGGACACGCCGTGGACGGACTTCGCGCGTTGGGCGCGCAGCATGGGGCTCGCGGGGCTACGCATCAATCACCCCGGCGAAATCGACGAGGCCATGCTTCGCCGCGTGCGGGAAACGAGCCTGCCGCTCGTGCTGGACATCCGCATCGATCGCGAGGCGCGCGTCGCGGGCGGCGGCCGCAACGAGGCGCTGCAGCACATGTCCATGCGGGACAGCGTGAGGCCCTGAGCGTGCACGCCAAGATCGCCGGGCTCGGGCAGTGGCGGCCCGAAGGCGTGCGCAGGAACGAGGACTGGCCAGCCGAATTCGTCCTCGCGAGCAAGCGGCGCCAAGGCGACCGCACGCTGGTCGACGTGCCCACGGAGGGTGAGCCGGACCAGCACCGAGCGATCGTGAAGCGTCACCTCGCCGCGGAAGAGGGCGATCCGTTCTTGGGCGGCAAGGAGCGCCGCATCGCGGAGGCAGGCGCTAGCTCCGCCGAGGCAGAGGCGCTCGCTGGGAAGGCGGCGCTGGTCGACGCCGGCGTGGACGGCGCGGAGCTGGACGCGATCTTCTCCTGGGCGCTCGTACCGGATCGCTTGATGCCTTCCAACGCTTGTCGCGTTGCCCAACGGCTGGGCGCGACGCGCGCGTGGGCGGGGACGACCGACACGGCGTGCGCCAGCCCCGTCACCCAGCTCACGCTAGCGGCGGCGCTCATCGAGTCCGGGCGCGCACGCACGGTGCTGCTCACGCAATCGCACCTCGTGAGCCCCACTTTCCCCTTGATGCACCCGGCGTCGCCTTGTGTCGGCGACGGCGCCACCGCCATGCTGGTTACGGCCAGCGAAACGCCGGGCATCTTGCTAACGCACAGCGTGACGCACGGCGAGTATTACGACTCCGTCTTGTGGTGCCGCAGCAAGGACTCGGCCGCGGACCCCCCGTGGTGGGAGGCGGGCGGAGCCTTCTTCATGGGCAGCCACGACCAAGCGTCGACGCGCCAGCTCATGCAGGACACGGTAAAGGTCGGCGCGACCACGGTCCACGAGCTGGCCGAGCGGGCCCGCTTCGACGTCCGAGAGATCGCGGCGCTCGCCAGCGTGCAGCCACGGCGCTGGGTACCGGGCGCGATCGCGGAGGGCCTGGGGCTGAGCCCGGAAATCGCCGTCGATACGTACGAGAGCTACGCCCACCTCGGCGGCGCGGGCGCGGTCGCCAACTTGCTGGCCGCGCGCGAGCGAGGCCTGCTGAAGGCCGGCGCGCTCGCGGTAATGTACGCGCAAGGCGCCGGCTTTACCCGAGCCGCCGCCGCCATTCGCTGGTGAGGGGCTTAAGGCCCGACCGGCGCGCGCGTGCCGCTGTTCGCCCCGCCCTCTGCCACTTCGTTCAAGGCGGACAGCAGCGCCCCCGCCGTGACCGGCTTGGTCAGGACGCGGTTGCTGAGCTTGCTGACGAAGCCGTCGTACTGCTGCTGAGTCGTCTCCGCGGAGACGAAGACTACGCGGTCGGCCAGCTCCGGACGTTCACGCGTGAGCCATTCCAGAACCCCCTTGCCGTCCACCTCCGGCAAAGCCAGCTCCGAGACGATCGCGTCTGGGTTCGAGCCGGAGCTCAATAGGTCGATCGCTTCGCGCCCGTCGCTCGCCATGAGCACGTCGCACGCGCGACCCAGAGCGCGCGCGTAGGCGGACAGCACGCGTTCGTCGTCGTCCACGATGAGCACGGTGCGCTTGGGCGCGGGACGGGCCCGCACCGCGGAGCTGCCACGCTGCCGCATGTATGCGCTCCGCACGCTCGCATAGTCCGGGATCGGTAGGAGCAGGATGAACGTCGCCCCCGAGCCGTGCACGCTCTCCACGATCAAGTCCCCGCCCAAATCGTACATGATGGAGCGCGAGATGCTGAGACCTAGACCCGTACCGTAACCGGCGCGCTTGGTGGTGAAGAACGGATCGAAGATGTGATCCAGCGTGTTGGGCGGGATACCGGGGCCGCTGTCCGAAATGGAGATCGCGACATACTCGCCGTCCGCGCGCGTGGAGATTCGCACGCGGTGCGCGGGCCGCTCGATCTCTCTGATCGCCTGCGCGGCGTTGACGAGCACGTTGACCAGCACCTGAGTGAGCCGCCCGTGGGGCACGAGGATGCGCGGAAGATCCCGCGAGTAGTCTCGTTCGATGCGCGCCACGACGTTGATCTCGCGCCCGGCGAGCCGAAGCGCCTGATCGATGACCTCGTTAGCGTCGAGCAGCTGCGCTTCCTCCCGGCCCGAGTCCGAGCGGGCGAAGATACGGAGGTCGCGAACGATGTTCGCGATTGAGCTCACGGCGCCGAGCATCTCCCCGAGCAGCTGCGCGCCTTCGTGGGCGGGCGCGCCGCTCTCGGCCATTTCGTGGAGTGATTGAATTTGCTCGGGCGAAGCGCCCCAACCTCGCGACGCCCAGAGCTGCAGCTCCTGCGCGACGTTGCCGAGCGGATGCAGCAAATTCGCGCACGCTTCTACGCCGAGCTGCAGGGCGGTGAGCGGGTTGTTGATCTCGTGCGCGACGCCGGCCACCAGTGTGCCGAGCGCGGTGAGCTTCTCCGCGTGAACGACGGAGGCGTTCAGCCGCTCCTGACCGCGACGCAACGTGGCCCGAAGCTTGGTGCGGTCGAAGAAGCCTTGAATGGCGGCTTCGTCGCGCGGAGGCCAGACCAAGGCTTCGTCCGCGCCAGCGGTGAGCGCGTCCAGAGCGCCGACCTCGTCCTCGGCGATGAACCCGATGGGCGTGCCGCCCCAACGGCGGCGGGCGGCCGTGATCGTGTCCGCCGGCAAGCCTTCCGAGATCTCCAGCCGCAAGTCCTCCGACTCGAATCGATCCGAAAGCGTGCTCTGCACTCGCTCCACGCACGCCTGGTGCGGGACGAGCAGCAAAATAACGAGCGGAATTTGCGGCTCTTCTTCACGAGCGGCTAGCGACTCGGTGCGCTCTGCGGGCTGGGTGGCCAAGGGGGTCCGTCACCAGCTTATCAGCGTCGAACCGTCGAAGCGATTGATTAGCTTGGTCTCGATTTGCGCCCGGATACCGCAGGCTTCGAAAGCGCCAACCGCGCCGCCGGCGATGGCCGACTCGATCCAGATATATTCTTCTCGGTAAACCATCTCGATCGAATGGCTTCCGTGACGAACGATACTCCAGTGACCGTATTGGTACGTTTGTCGCCTCGCCGCGAGACCCTGCTCCGTTAGCCGCACCGGATCGTTCGAGAGGAGACGAAGCATCGCGCGACCGAGAAGACTGGTCGCGAAGGTGGTGGCGTTGGTGCGCCACACATCGTGCATGCCGGCGTGCACGTGCTCCACCCCTTTTAGTGATGCTCCCGCCATCGCCAAGCGGGTCATATAGTCCCGCAGGGGATACATACGTACGGGTGACCAGCGCTCGCTCGCGAAGTGGCGCTGGTAAAGCTCTGCTTTGCCCGCGCGCTGCACGACGTTTTCCAACGACTTTAGGTAGAGCCCTCTCACGCGCGCAGACGGAGGCACCGCCTCCAAGCGATCCGCGATGTCGCAGTAGGGCGCGAGCAGCTCGACCGCACGGGATTGGCGGAACGACGAGGGGCTCGTGGACTCCATCGACATGGCTCGTGCTCACCCAGGGTTACGGCCTACGCCAAGCGCGCGAAGGTCAAGAGGAACCATGTAGCATACTCTCCGCAAATCAGAACCATGCCGTTCGGTGTAGGCTCGGCCGGTCAGGCTTGTCGGTCTTGGTGTTGGTCTCGGGCCGCAGGTCTCCGTCTGCCGGCACGCTCAGCCATGGTGGCGGCTAGGTCTTCGCTTCCCGCAATTTTGCTCCTATGGCGCAGACGGCGAAGTGACAGCTGCTTTTTTGGCCAGGGTCGGGGCCTCGCCGAGGACTAGGCCGCGCCTTTGGTCATGCCACTCAATTGCGCTTGGAGCGCTTCGATACGCCGGCACATGTCGTCGCGACGCGACGCGAGAACACCGCAAAAATCCAGCGCAACCGTGATCTCACGCGGAGCATATGCCCGGACTTTCAATCCTAGCAGGCTCAAAGCCAGCGCCACGCCGCGCACCAAGGCGGAGTCGGTTATCACCGCGATGCCGCCGCCGGTCGATCGCATGAACGTCGCCACGTCCGAGCGCTGCGACGCATCTAGTTTCGCTCGCGGCGGCGCCACGACCAGGGTTGCGCGGAGCCGGTGACGATTGGCGTCGCGGACGGTAATGAGGCGCGCCCAATCGCGCTCGCTCGGCGGCATGTTCGCATGCACGACCAGCAGCACTTGGTCGACCATGTCGAAACGGAGCGAGTCCCCGGGTGCGAGGTCCACCGCTTTTCAACGGCAGGACCGGACGCGCCTTAACCCTCCGGCCGGCTCGCTCGCCTGCAACATTTCAGCGCACGCACACCGTCTCCACGGTCGCGCCGCGGAGCCAAAAGCTGCTATCCTCCCGGGCGCCATGAAGGTCCAAATGGGATTGCTGGGCTGGGCGTTCGTCGGTGGTGTGTCGGTCGTCGCGGCTTGCGGCGGCTCGAGCAACGACGGCGGAAATGAGGGCGCCGCTGGAAAAGCTGGTTCCGCGGGCGCGAGCGCCGGCAGCACCAGCGGTGGCAGCGCAAGCGGCGGCACCGCCAGCGGTGGCTCCCGTGCGGGCGGCGGGACCAGTAGCGCTGGAACTGCGGCAGGCGGGCGGAACGTCGGGGGTTCGCCCGGCACCGGCGGCTTCAACATGGGCGGCGAGGGGTTCGACCCTTCGGACTTCGCCTGCGAGACGCCACCAGAGGTTGGCTCGGCCTGTGGGGCAGACGCCGTGCCGTGCGTGAAGGGCACGGAAGTTTGCTACTGCAACATGAGCAAGTGGGCGTGCATGAGCGCGTTGGGGGGTGGCGGAGCAGGCGGCACCGGCCCCATCGGCGATGTCGACTGCCCCGCCTCGAAGCCGACGAGCGGCACCGCGTGCGGCGCCAGCGTCGGCTTCTGCCCTTACGGCGAGGGCGCGTTCAGCGGCTGCGCTTGTTACAACGGCAGCTGGGCGTGCCTTTGAGGTAGGCCGCCCTCACTTGACAACGTCGCGCCTCACGCAGCCAAATTCTACGTTGAGCTTCGCCGTGGTGTCACCCTGCACGGCGTCGCAAGTGCTGGGGCAGAGCACGATGCTTTTCGGATTCTTCTCGTCGTCGAAGCGCCACCCGAGCTCGCCTTCGCAGGCGGGGTCGTAGGTGAGCTGAGAAGCGTCGCCGCCGAGCTCCGCCGACACGTTTACCTTCTCCGCGTCGAAGGTGGAGCCCGCGGGCGCCGGCGGAATCGAAGCGTCGCAGGTGATGGCGCTCTCCCGGATGCGATCGATCGCTTCATTCAGATCCGCCGCGGTTTGGTCGGGATCCCCGGTGTCGATGAAAATGGCCGCGTCCGTTCCTCCCGCCACCGCGAGCACGTCCAGATCCGAGACGGTGTCGGGCCCGCCCTTGCCCTCGGGGTTGCGCACGCCGATCACGTAGGTCGGAAACTGCGCCGCCGCTTCCTGAATGGCGGCCTCGACCGCAGCGATGGAGTCCTCTGCGTCACTGCAGCTCTGAGGGTACCCGTCCGTCACCAGCACGAGCGCGTGGGCGGCGTCCTTCGTGGCTTCGATCTGCGCGAGCAGATACTCCGTATTGCCCTGCACGACCGCAAGCGTCGGCGTGCCGCCGCGCCAGTCTGCTCCGTTGTCCGGATCGATGGCGGCGATGGCGTCTCCGAACGCTTCCGACGGCAGCTCGGTCATGGGCACGTCCGGCTCGGCGTACGTCGCCGCGTCGCACTTGTCGTCTTCGGCGGGGAAGAAGCTGAGCGAAGCACTGACCCCGGTCGAGGCGGGATCCTCGAAAAAGGCTCGCGTCGCCGCCACCACTGGGCGCCACTTCAATTCCGGGTCGTGCCAGGGCTCGTCCTGCTTGCCCATGCTGCCGGAGACGTCGAACGCGAACGCAAGGCGCACTGGACGCAGCTCTGTGGCGGCAAAATCCGCCGAGCAGGAACCGCCCCCAACATTGGAGCTCCCGCCCCCATTCACGCTTGCGCCGGTGCCACCGTCACCGAGCTGCAGTGACCCACCGATGTTCGGCGTGCCCCCGCTCGACGATGCGCCCTGACCGTCCGCGCCCTGGCCGCTTCCGCTTTGGCCATCTCCGTTGTCGGAGGAGTCACTGCCACCACAGCCGGAGGCCAGCACGAGGGCCGTAGAGGCCGCGAACGAGACGCAAAGGAGCCGAGCCAACGCAAGCTTCATGCCCTGAGCATAGCTCAAGACTGGAGGGTTACTTGGCAAGCCGAACCGCGGCCGGCGAAGCCGTCGCTCGGTGGCCAGTGTCGGACTATGTCGCACTTTATGAGCGCCGCCGTGGCCGCGCGGGTAAGCTGGGCGCGTGAGCCAGTTAGGTCGCGTCCTCATCGTGGTTGGCGTGCTGCTCGCCGTCCTGGGCGTGGCGCTCGTGCTGGGCGGCAAGCTCGGGCTGGGGAGGTTGCCAGGGGACATCGTCGTGGAGCGCAAGAGCTTCACGTTCAGCTTTCCGATCGTGACCTGCATCGTGGTGAGCGTGGTGCTCACGGTCCTGGTGAACCTGCTCCTACGACGTCGATAGCCATTTTCTGCGGTGAATGCGGCACCGGTCGTGGGACCAAACCGCCCCGAGGCGCGGGGATTGTGGTTCGACCTTCCGATCGTATGCTGCGCCCGCAAATGACGGAGACCAGCTTGTCGCTGCCGAGCCGCCTGTGGCTGTTCTGGGTTGCGGCTTTTCGGATCTTGTTCGACGGACGCTATGCAGCACGCGTGGCGGCGCTGGCCGAAGTCGGCTCCGAGCCGGAAGCGCTGTCGGAGCCGCCCCCCATGGCGGCCGCGCCGCCACAGCCGGAGTCCTCGGCGGAGGACGGTGCGCTCCAGCTGCTCGCATTGCTGCAACGCGAAGGTCGCTTCGTCGACTTCATTCAGCAAGACGTGACGACTTTCAGTGACCAAGACGTGGGCGCCGCCGCGCGGCTCGTACACGAAGGCTGCCGCAAAGCGCTGCACACCCATGCGCGCGTCGTCGCGGTGCGCAGCGAGGCGGAGGGTGCGCGGGTGAGCCTTCCCCAACCGAGCGCGGAGGTGAAGTTGGTCGGCAACGTGGCTGGCTCCGCGCCGTTCCGCGGCGTGCTCCGCCACCGCGGCTGGAAGGCTACCGAGCTGAAGTTGCCGAAGCTCGTCGGCGCGCACGACCCGAAGATCCTCGCGCAAGCGGAGCTGGAGCTGTCATGACCGAGAAGCTCGTCGTCGGAATCGACCTGGGGACGACGCACTGCGCGCTCGCGCTGGCGTCACTCGAGCAAGAAGACTCGCGGGTGGAGGTGCTGGGCATCGAGCAACTGGTAGCGGCGGGCGAAGCCGCGGGCCGCCCGCTTTTGCCTAGCTTTCTCTATTTCGCGCACGAGAGTGAGCCTCCGCTGGCGTTGCCGTGGGACAGCGAACGCCGCTTTGCCGCCGGAGAGCTAGCGCGCGCGAGGGCGGCCGAAGCGCCGCAGCGGGTGATCTCGAGCGCTAAAAGCTGGCTCTCGTACGGTGGCGTGGATCGGCGAGCTGGCAACCTACCCTTGGGGGCGCCGACGGACGTGGAGAAGATTTCGCCCGTCGAAGCGTCGTTCCGATTGCTGGATCACTTGAACGAGGCGTTCCGCGCGGCGCGGCCCGACGGCGGTGACTTGGCCGAACAAGAGGTCGTGCTAACGGTGCCGGCGTCGTTCGATGCGGGCGCGCGTGATTTGACGGTCGAGGCAGCGCTCGCGGCCGGCCTCGAGCAAGTGACGCTGCTGGAAGAGCCCCAAGCGGCGCTGTACGCGTGGATCGAGCAGAACGGAGACGCTTGGCGCACTCACCTGCACGCTGGCGATCGCGTGCTCGTCATCGACATCGGCGGCGGCACCACGGACTTTTCGCTGATCGACGCGGTGGAGCAGGACGGCGCGCTCGCCTTGCAGCGCGTGGCGGTGGGCGACCACATCCTGCTCGGCGGGGACAACATGGACTTGGCC